>JAIDRE010000001.1 GCA_029061925.1 Muribaculaceae bacterium
CGCCAACTATCCATTCGCCATTAATAGTCCAGCAATAGTTACCTTTATCATCTTTTTTAATTCCGATTTCCGGAGCCAATCCACTGGCTCCATCCTGACCGTCTTTACCATGATAAACCGAGATTGACGGACTTTTTGAAAACGCAAACGAATAACCGACTTCTCTGTCGCCCTCCTTTATTGGAGTAACAGAAGTGATTGCATCGCCATTTTCAATAGCGTTAACTATAGTCTGAACAGATGTAATATTGGCATTCAACTGCTTACACTGCTCTTCGAGCGACTTCACTCGATTTTCAAGATTGTCAACACGGTTGCTCAACGGTCCGTCATCATATTTACTACAAGATGACAATGATAAAAGTGCAACCGCACAGAAAGATAAAAATATTTTTTTCATTGTTTAATATTGTGTTATTGTTTTTTTAAAACTTTGGTTCTAAGATATAGTCTAAATCATATTAAACCAACCGAATAATTTATCATTATTCAATCAATTAAGATATTTTATTTCTGTATTGGGGTTTATATAAGAGACCGACCTGTCATAAGTAATACCTTCTATAGTCCATCCATTTTTTATATATAAGGTTTTAAGCGTTGGCATTGAACAATGTAAAGGATTGAAATAACCACTCATTCCCAAATTTGTTTTAGACACGTCTAAATCAATCAATTGATTATCATTACAATCCACGTATCGAAGCGCCGTATTACTTGACAGACTTAGGCTTGTCAATTGGCACTCGGAACACTCAAGATACTGAAGCAATTTACATTTTGATAAATCAATAAATGAAATAGGATTCTTTATACAAGTCAAATTTTCTAATAAGACGCAATTAGATAAATTAAGGTTAGTTAATTGGTTATTATCACATTGCAATACTGTAAGAGCTGTACACTTTGAGATATCTAAACTTACCAGTTCATTTTTATAACAAATCAGCTCCTTAAGGGCTGTATTGTGAGACAAATCCAAACTCGACAATTTATTAAATTCACATTCTAATCTTTCAATTTTAGAGAAGTATTGTATTCCGTCAAGATTATAAATTCCTTTATTATCGACCTTTATACTTCTGACTCGAGAGGCTTCTTCATCTGAAATAACTTCATCATTATCAGTGTCAAAATTTTGTATCAGATAATTTCTAAAATTCTTATCGGGGAAGGCAACCGTCATATCTGATGGGATAGATATTGCTCCACCTACATATACTATTTCTGTGTCTGAATATTTACGCAAATTTTGTATCGTTTGACCACTTTTAAGATACAAAGTTTTAAGTGTCTCAGTGCACCACAAATTCGTCAGTGCCGGACACCCGGACACATCCAATGTCGTCAATTGATTTTGGTAGCACCACAACTTCGTCAGTGCCGGACACCCGGACACATCCAATGTCGTCAATTGATTATGTTGGCACTCCAACGTAGTTAGTGCCGTACACCCGGACACATCCAATGTCGTCAATTGATTTTTATAACATCCCAAACCGGATAGTGCTGTATTTTTGGATATATCCAACGTCGTTAATTTATTATCAGGGCAATTCAATACAATCAGTGCCGTATTCTTGGACACATCCAACACTGTCAGTTGGTTTTGATGGCAATACAACGTAGTCAGAGCTGTATTTTTTGACAAATCCAATGTTGTCAATAGACTGGAGCCGCAATATAATTCGGTCAACGCCGTATTCTTTGACACATCCAATGTAGTCAATTTTTTACCCCCACCACAACTCAAATACTCCAAGTTAGGGAAATACTGAATTCCATCCATTGATACAATTCCATGAAAAAAAGCCTGTATTCGTTTTACTTTGAACGCTTCTACATCAGATATTTTGCCATCACTATCAATGTCAAAATTCTGTAAAAGGTATTTTCTGAAATTCACATCAGGGAAAGCGACAGTCATATCATCGGGGATAATCGACTCTCCTTTTTGAATAATTTGAATAACTAATAGAATTTTACCATTTACACTCTTAATAACTATATTAGCTGAACGGGTATAGCTGCTATTTGCTGAGATATTCAACTTTATGGTTGCTTGTATTGCGGCGCGTGATTGAACTACACTTATCCAATCTTTAGCTTCATCAGGAATGTTAACTGAATAATCGGTGTTTGTCTCAATGTTGAGATTCATTGCTCCACCCTCTTCATTGGCAACATAAGAGGGGTCTTCCTCATCAATAATTTGCACATATTCATCTTCTTTAAAAGTTAGGCTTTTGAATACTGTAACAGTTCCGTTGGTCGCAAAAAGGATTAGTTTGTCATATTCATCTATATTCTCACCGATCTTAATTGTAATAGGTCCAGTGGTTGCTTCGTTATTCTCAATTTTAGCCTTGACATTGCCCGATGTAATGACTTCTACATAAAGATCTTTAGTGTTACCCGCAATGGTATAATCAATTGTAATTGTAGTATTAGGTTTTACCAATACCTGTTTATCCTCACTAAGGGTAATGGTTAATTCTGCCTGACGAGGAAGTTCAAACTTAGTGCCGTCTGACAATGTGAATGTCACTTTGTTGGGGTCTGTAGTGTCAATGTCGTTGAAAACAGCATTTTTACCGTCGGCTGTTCCTTTACCGAGATTAACCCATGTTTCACCACCGTCGGCTGACATCAACCAGTTATCTTTGTCAATTTTGAATTCGGGAAGAACTGAATCTGATGCTCCGGTTGAGCTAACTTTGTTGCCGTCTTCGCCAACTATCCATTCGCCATTAATAGTCCAGCAATAGTTACCTTTATCATCTTTTTTAATTCCGATTTCCGGAGCCGATCCACTGGCTCCATCCTGACCGTCTTTACCATGATAAACCGAGATTGACGGACTTTTTGAAAAGGCAAACGAATAACCGACTTCTTTGTCACCCTTCTTTATTGGAGTAACAGAAGTGATTGCATCACCGTTTTCCATAGCATTAACCAATGTCTGAACAGATGTAATATTGGCGTTCAACTGTTTACACTGCTCTTCGAGCGACTTCACTCGATTTTCAAGATTGTCAACGCGATTGCTCAATGGTCCGTCATCATATTTATCACATGATGATATAGCTATCAAGGCAACCATGCAGAGAGAGTATAAAAATTTCTTCATTAATTGATAATGATTGGTATTTCTATTTCCTCATGGCTCCTATCAGGATGTTAATATTGAAAACTGTAAAAAACAGAAGCGTGGAGCCTACTGTTGCCCGTTCCACCAATTGAGGCCTTCGAACTTGCCTATCCTGTCGAAACGAGCAACGAGACCTCACGCCGTATGAAATAATATACAGCATGCTCCGTCACGGAACACGCAGATATTACATACCCATGAGCATCATCGTTGCAAGGTCGCCTGACAGGATTTGAAGTGTTCGAAGTTTCAATTGGTCAGAAACCAAGCGCCAATAACGCTTTTTATATTATGTCGCGCCTCAACGCCAAACAGCGTCGCAGCAATATAATCCCACCCATTCTCCTCCACTTCCGGTTAGAAAGTGAGGGCAACGGCGCGAAATCACAATGCAAAGATACAAAATAATTTAATTTAATGCATAATGCACAATGCAAAATTAAGTCAGGCGGATGCTCCAGGGAGCATCCCTACAGGTGTGGTAAGGACCTTAATGTTTTTAAGGTCTTTAGGGACGTTGCAAAGAACTATTATTTTATGCAAGGTTGACGACGGTGATGCCGGCGCCGCCGAAGCGGACGTCTTCGTCGGCATAGCGGGTGACGCCGGGATGGGTGTCAAGGTAGGCGCGGAGGGCTTGGCGGAGGGCTCCCGTGCCGGTGCCGTGGAGGATGCGGACGCGCGACGAACCGAATTGGATGGCATCGTCGAGGAAGTAGGTCACGGCTTGGATCGATTCGTCGGCTCGCATACCGCGAACGTCGATTTCGGGCTTGAAGTTCAACTGTCGCTGACGCGATGAATCGGTTGTCGAGGTGCTGATATAGGTCGATTTTTCGGCGCCGGTTTTGATTTGAGCTGTAGTCGGTTTGAGTCGGTCGAGTTGGACGGTTGTTTTGAGAACACCAAAGGCGACTTCGGCTTTTTTCCCTTCGATTTTGAGGATGCGTCCGGGGGTGCCTTCGCCGTCGAGTTTGACAACGTCGCCTACTTGTAATTCCTTGATTTGAGCAGGAGTTGAGAGCGGTTGGGGCTGTTTGTTTTTTTGTCGGCGCGGTTTGGCTTTGCGCAACAGCGGATGTTCATCTACCGAGTCGGTGAGGTTGTTTTTCTCTTCCTGAAGGCGTCGGCGTGCCTCCATTGTGGCTTCTTTCTGAGCCTGCGCTTTTTTGATGTCGTGGATTGTTCGCTCGATTGAGGCATTACTGCGTTCGAGAATCGAACGAGCCTCTTGCTTGGCGTCGGCTATGATTTGTCGGCGTTGATCGCTAAGGTTTTCGGCATCAGACTGATAGCGTTGGATAACCTCGTCAAGTCGTTTCTCCTTGATTTTGATTTCAGAGCGTTTGTTTTCCCAATATCGTTTGTCGCGGGTGATGTCGAGCAGGTATTTGTCGAGGTTTATATAGTCTGAGCCAACGATTTTTTCGGCTTCGTCGATAATCGACTTGGGCAGACCGGTTTTACGGGCAATTTCGATGGCAAACGAGCTGCCGGGGTTACCGATCGAGAGCTTGAACATGGGCTGCATCAGGTGGCGGTCGTAAAGCATTGAGCCATTGATGAGTCCGGGGGTGTCTTCGGCAAAGGTCTTGAGGTTTTGGAAGTGGGTGGTGATGACTCCCCACATCTTTTTATTATTAAATTCGCCAAGGATTGCCTGGGCGAGGGCTCCACCAATCTGGGGTTCGGTTCCACTTCCAAACTCGTCGATGAGAATGAGAGTCTTTTCGTTGCCCGACTGCAGGAAACGTTTCATGTTGCGCAGGTGGGAGCTATAGGTCGAGAGGTCGTCTTCGATCGACTGGTCGTCGCCGATGTCAATGAAAATGCTGTCAAAGATGCCAACATGAGAGTTTTCATAGACGGGTGGAAGGAGTCCGCACTGAATCATGTACTGGACTATGCCTACGGTCTTGAGGCACACCGATTTACCGCCGGCATTGGGTCCCGAAATAACCAATATACGGTCTTTGAACGTCAACGTGATGTCAAGCGGAACAATCTCCTTGCCCTGACGACGTAGCGACGCCATCAAAACGGGATGGGTGGCATGATACCATTCGAGTTCGGTTTTATGGGATATATGAGGCATAACAGCACCGGTTTCAGCGGCATAGCGGGCTTTGGCGTGGATAAAATCGAAACGGAAAAGGAGTTCGATATTGAGCATGAGTGACGGTATGTCGGGACGCAAGCGGTCGGCAAGAGCGACAAGGATGCGCGTGATTTCGCGTCGCTCTTCAAGTTGCAATTCGCGGACTCGGTTGTTTGCCTCGACGATTTCGGCAGGCTCGATAAAGAATGTTTTGCCCGAAGCCGATTCGTCGTGAACGATGCCGGGGATGTGACGCTTGTGCATAGGCTGAACGGGTAGCACAAGACGTCCGTCACGCATGGTCGGTGTAGTGTCGGCTTCGAGATAACCCTCACTTGCAGCGCGAGATATGACACGTCGCATGATAGAGTTGACACGTCCCGAAATCGACGACATTTCACGTCGAATTTCAGCCAATTCGGGCGATGCCGAGTCCTTTACCGAACCGTGGCGGTCGATAATTCGGTCAATCTCGCGGAGGGTTTCGGGGAGCGGAGTGAGCTGAGATGCAATCTCGTCGAGATATTCAAACTGCAACTGCCCGTCGTCGGTGCGATGGGTGCGGAACCATGCCTCGGTTTCGACCGATGCCTCAATCACGCGACGGAGTTCGACAATCTCCTGCGGCGAGAGAAATGTGCCTTGAAGTTTCAGTCGTCCGAGCGATTGGACGGGATCGCCAAGTTCGCGTATGCCAAAGCCGTCAGCCATAGCGATGACTACCGACATTTCGCTAACCTCGACAAGGAGTCGTTTTATATTGTCAAAATCGGTAAGAAATGCCATTTCGTCGGCAAGCACACGTGCTCCGGGAGAAACACAGAGTTCGGCAAGCCTACGACGAACAGCTTCAAAACCAATTTTTTTCTCAAAACTTTCGGGATATATCATTTAGCTAAATGCAATCTAAGTTACAGTGCAAAGTTAACGAATTTACGACATAGATTAGACCAAAACTCATTAAAATTTTTTCAATTTTCTATCATCAAAGCATGTTTCTTCCAAAAATTTCGTTAATTTTGCAGTTATTCAAACGGCAGACATCTGAAAATTTAAATTTATGGATAGAAATACTCTCGAATTTGTAACATACTGCATAAGCAAACTTGCTCAGAGATTGAATCTGAGTCAAGGAGAGATATATAATCGACTGAAAAGCTCAGGCATTCTTTATGATTATATAGTACCATCCTATGATGTACTGCATACGTTCAGTTCTCGTTATCTGATGGATGATCTAACCGATTATATGATAGAAAAAGGAGTATTACAACAATGAAATTATATCATTCATCAAATATTTCAGTTGAAACGCCCGATACCGCACACTCTCGAGACTATCTGGATTTTGGGAAAGGATTTTATTTGACCTCGTTACACGCTCAAGCGATAAAATATGCCCAGCGATTTCTTCGTCGTCAACAGAATGCGTGGCTAAACATATATGACTTCAACTATAATCCTTCAGAATGGAATGTTTGTCAGTTTCCGGCATACGATAAAGACTGGCTTGACTTTGTTTCAAAATGTAGAGCCGGTATTGATAATACCAATTATGATATCGTGATTGGAGGAATTGCCAACGACAAAGTTATTCAGACTCTCGACCGCTATTTTGACGGAGAATTATCAGAAGACGAAACTCTCGGCTTGCTAATATATGAAAAGCCCAATATTCAATATTGCATCCGTTCACAAAAAATGATTGATGACTGTTTGAAACATATTGAAAGTAAACAATTATGACTGAGGAAAGTAAAATAGCATTAAGGGCAAACAAGGTAGCCAACATAATCTTAAGCCTGAGTGAAATGAACAATCTTTCAATACAGGATGCTACAGATATATATTATAAATCAGCTACCTCAAGCTTAATTGAGGATGGAGTAGCCGATTTGCAATGCCGTAGCGATAAATATCTTGCTTCGTTAGTGTGGGATGAGTTTAAGGGTAATGATTCAAAATAGAGAAAGCCTATATTTTATATCATGTTTTTTCGTGGCACTTTAGAGCAGTTTTAGATTTTTTTAGTACCTTTGTAGCAAAATTCAAAACATCTAAAAATTTAGCTTTGGCTACTTTAAACGACGAAATAAAACGCAGGCGCACTTTCGCCATCATCTCTCACCCTGACGCCGGTAAAACCACGCTGACCGAGAAGCTTTTGCTCTTTGGTGGCGCTATCCATATTGCCGGTGCTGTTAAATCAAACAAAATTAAAAAGACCGCCACATCTGACTGGATGGAAATTGAAAAACAACGTGGTATCTCGGTGGCTACCTCGGTTATGGGTTTCAATTATGGCGACTACAAGATAAACATTCTCGACACACCGGGTCACCAGGATTTTGCCGAAGACACCTACCGCACCCTCACCGCCGTTGACTCGGTTATCATCGTGGTCGATGTTGCAAAAGGTGTTGAGCAACAAACCCGAAAGTTGATGGAAGTTTGCCGCATGCGCAACACTCCCGTCATTATTTTTGTCAACAAGCTCGACCGCGAGGGTCGCGACCCGTTTGACATCCTCGACGAACTCGAATCAGAGCTTAAAATCAGCGTCAGACCGCTCAGTTGGCCAATCAATATCGGTGCGAAATTTAAAGGTGTTTATAACATCTTTGAAAATTCGCTCGACCTCTTCACGCCCAACAAACAAACAGTTACAGAGCGTGTTGAAATTACCGACATCAACGACCCGCGCATCGACGAGGCTGTCGGCGAGAAAGATGCTCAAAAGCTACGCGATGATATCGAACTCATCGACGGTGTCTATCCCGCTTTCAACGAAGAAGATTATCTGAGCGGGAAAGTGGCTCCGGTATTCTTTGGATCGGCACTCAACACGTTTGGTGTCAAGGAGTTGCTCGACTGCTTTGTTAAGATTGCTCCATCGCCCGGCGAAACAAAAGCCGAAGAGCGTTCAATAAAGCCCGAAGAAGAAAAATTTACCGGATTCATCTTTAAGATACACGCCAACATGGATCCCAACCACCGCAGCTGTATCGCCTTTGTCAAAGTTTGCTCTGGCAAATTTGAACGTAATGCCAACTACAAGCACGTTCGTTCAAACAAAATGATGAAATTTGCAGCTCCGACAGCCTTTATGGCTCAGAAAAAGAGCATTGTTGATGAGGCATATCCCGGTGATATTGTCGGACTCCCCGACACCGGCAACTTTAAAATCGGCGACACTCTGACCGAGGGTGAAGATCTTCATTTCAAAGGACTTCCAAGCTTCTCACCCGAGATGTTCAAATATATCGAGAACACCGACCCGATGAAATCAAAACAGCTTGAAAAAGGCATTCAGCAGTTGATGGATGAAGGTGTGGCTCAGTTGTTTATCAACCAGTTTAACGGTCGAAAAATTATCGGAACGGTAGGACAACTCCAGTTTGAAGTCATACAATATCGACTTCTTCACGAGTATGGCGCACAATGCCGATGGGAACCGATTTCGCTCTACAACGCCTGCTGGATCGAAAGCGATGATGCCGAAGCTCTTGAGGCATTCAAACGTCGCAAACATCAGTTTATGGCA
>JAIDRE010000010.1 GCA_029061925.1 Muribaculaceae bacterium
AAGGGATCAACTTTGATGATGCCGTGTTCTTTGTAGTATTTGAGGAAGTTGGGAGCGTCGTCGCGTGAGAATCCGAAGGTCATCTGAGTAAGGTCGTTTGTACCGAATGAGAAGAATTCAGCAACTTCGGCAATCTGGTTTGCAACAAGAGCTGCACGGGGAACTTCAATCATTGTACCAACTTTGTAGATGATGGTCTGACCTTTTTCTTCAAACACTTTAGCTGCAGTGATATTGATTACATCTGCCTGGTTCTGAATTTCTTTGAGAGAACCAACGAGAGGAATCATGATTTCGGGGTGAACATCGATACCGCGGTTTTTGCAGTTGAGCGCAGCTTCGATGATAGCGCGTGTCTGCATTTCAGTGATTTCGGGATAGGTGATACCGAGACGACATCCACGGTGACCGAGCATGGGGTTGAATTCTTCAAGGCTGTCAACTTTTGCTTTAACCTCAGCGAGGCTGATGCCCATTTCTTCAGCAAGCTCTTTTTGAGTTGCAGTCTGATGAGGTACGAACTCGTGCAATGGGGGATCGAGAAGACGGATTGTTACGCCGAAACCGTCCATAGCTTCGAAGATTCCTTCGAAGTCGCCACGCTGCATGGGGAGGAGTTTTGTGAGAGCCGCACGACGTCCTTCAACGTCAGATGCAAGAATCATTTCGCGAACGGCTTTGATACGGTCGCCTTCAAAGAACATGTGTTCTGTACGGCAGAGACCGATACCCTGAGCGCCGAGTTCGCGTGCTTTCTTAGCATCGCGGGGAGTGTCGGCATTTGTGCGGACAAGTGTTTTGGTATATTTTGCAGCAAGATTCATGATTGCACCGAAGTCACCGTCAAGTTTGGGATCTTCAGTTGGAACCTGACCGTCGTAAACATCACCGGTTGAACCGTTGAGTGAAATCCAGTCACCTTCTTTATAGGTTTTGCCGCCCATTTCAACGGTTTTTTCTTTATAGTCAACTTTGATTTCGCCTGCACCTGAAACGCAGCATTTACCCATACCACGAGCAACAACGGCAGCGTGAGAAGTCATACCGCCACGCATTGTCAGGATACCCTGAGCAACTGCCATACCGCGAAGGTCTTCGGGTGAAGTTTCGATACGAACAAGAACAACTTTCTTTTTCTTTTCAGCCCAGCTTTCAGCATCTTCAGCAGAGAAAACTACTTGACCGCAAGCTGCACCGGGAGATGCGGGAAGACCTTTAGCTACGACCTTAGCGCGTTTGAGAGCATCTTTGTCAAATACGGGGTGGAGGAGCTCATCGAGTTTCTGAGGTTCCATACGGAGGAGTGCGGTTTTTTCATCGATTTGACCTGCACGGAGAAGGTCCATAGCGATTTTAACCATAGCAGCACCTGTGCGTTTGCCGTTACGGGTCTGGAGCATCCAGAGTTTACCGTCCTGGATGGTGAACTCCATATCCTGCATATCGCGGTAGTAGTCTTCGAGTTTGTGAGCGATAGAGATGAGTTCAGCTGCACAAGTCGGCATTGATTCTTCGAGTGAAGGATATTTTGAAGCACGTTCTTCTTCTGAGATACCCTGGAGGGCAGCCCAACGGCGTGAACCTTCAACTGTGATTTGCTGAGGAGTGCGGATACCTGCAACAACGTCCTCTCCCTGAGCATTGATAAGATATTCACCGTTGAAGATGTTTTCGCCGGTAGCAGCGTCACGGCTGAAAGCAACACCGGTAGCCGAGTTGTTACCCATGTTACCGTAAACCATAGCCTGAACGTTAACTGCAGTTCCCCATTCTTCGGGAATCTGGTTCATGCGGCGATAGATAATTGCACGTTCGTTCATCCAGCTGTCAAATACAGCGCAGATACCGCCCCAAAGCTGTTCCCAAGCGTTGTCGGGGAAATCTTTGCCGGTAAATTCTTTAACTGCGGCTTTGAAAAGCTTAACGAGTTTTTTGAGGTCGTCAACATCGAGTTCAGTGTCAAGTTTAACACCTTTCTCTTCTTTGACTTTCTCCATGATTTCTTCAAACGGATCGATGTCGGCTTTGCTTTTGGGTTTCATGCCAAGAACAACGTCGCCATACATCTGAACAAAACGACGGTAGCTATCCCAAGCAAAACGGGGATTACCGCTCTTTTCAGCGAGAGAATTAACAGTAGCGTCATTCATACCGAGGTTGAGGACGGTGTCCATCATACCGGGCATAGAAGCGCGGGCACCTGAACGAACTGAAACCAAGAGGGGATTAGCAGGGTCGTTGAATTTTTTACCGGTAAGGCTTTCAACATGAGCGATAGCTGCTTCAACATCTTTTTGGAGACGTTTTACAACTTCGTCACGGCCATATTGAGTGTATTCTGTACAGACTTCGGTTGTGATTGTGAAACCGGGAGGCACGGGCATGCCGAGAAGGTTCATTTCTGCGAGGTTGGCACCTTTGCCAC
>JAIDRE010000100.1 GCA_029061925.1 Muribaculaceae bacterium
CTGCCGGACTTCATGCAGGACACAAAGAAAACCTAGCCTGTGTTGATTACGAATTTTAAACAATCAAAAACATATACCCATGAAAATTAACAGATTATTTACAATCGGAGCCCTATGCGTGCTTCCGTTGCTTCATGCCGATGCTCAAAAAAACAACGGCGGAATCTCTAACGAAACACTCCAGAACCTCCGTAACAGCTATCAGGAAACGCCTGCCAACAAAGCTATCCGTAACGCTATCGCAGGCAACAGCATCGACAAACTTGCTCTCAACGCCGATGCAAAAAACAACCTCGATGACAACTTCACCTACCGTGTTCCAACCAAAGGAATAACCAACCAGAAGTCGTCAGGTCGTTGCTGGCTCTTTACCGGGCTCAACGTTTTGCGTGCCCAGGCTCTCTATGAACTTGAATTGCCCCAAATCGAATTTTCACAGGTCTATAACTTCTTCTATGACCAGCTCGAAAAATCAAACCTCTTCCTTCAGGGCATCATCGACACCGCCAAAAAACCGATGGACGACCAAACCGTCAAATGGCTCTTCGATCATCCTTTGAGCGATGGTGGTCAATTTACCGGTGTGGCTGACATCATCACCAAATATGGTGTTGTGCCTAAAGAAGTTATGCCTGAGACATTCAGCAGCGAAAACACATCAAAACTTCGTCAGCTTCTTTCATTGAAACTCCGTGAAGATGGTCTCGAACTCCGCAAAATGGTTGCCGACGGTGCTAAACCTGCCGCTATCGAGTCTCGCAAAAACGGTATGCTTGAAGAAGTTTATAAAGTGCTCGCCCTCAATCTTGGCGTTCCCCCGACCGAATTCACATGGACCCGTCGCGATAAAAAAGGTAATGCCGTTGATACAAAGACCTATACACCTCAGGAATTCTATCGCGAATATCTCGGTAACGACCTCAAACATGACTATGTCATGATCATGAACGACCCGACCCGCGAATACTACAAAGTTTATGAAATCGATTATGACCGCCACACCTATGACGGCGAAAATTGGCGCTACCTCAACCTACCGATGGATGAGCTAAAACCGCTTGCAATCGAATCAATCAAAGACTCAACCGCAATGTATTTCTCATGTGACGTTGCCAAATTCCTCAACCGAGAGAACGGAACACTCGACATCGAAAACTTTGACTACGAAGCACTTCTCGGAGTAAACTTCGGCATGGACAAACGCGAACGTATCGCCACCGGAGCCAGCGCATCATCTCACGCAATGACCCTCGTCGGCGTTGACCTTGACCAAAACAATCAGCCCACCAAATGGCTCATCGAAAACAGCTGGGGTAACGGTGCAAACAACGGTCACCTCATCGCCACCGACAAATGGATGGACGAATACCTCTTCCGTGTCGTAATCAACAAAAAATACGTTCCTAAAAAATATCTCGATATGCTCAAACAAAAACCCATCATGCTCCCCGCATGGGATCCCCTCTTCTCTGACGAGCAATAATCAAACACTACATAAATAACTCTATATCAGTCAGGCGCACCGAATGATGTGCCTGACTTCGTTTTTTGTAATCTCAATATTTATTTATATCTTTACAAGTAACATGAGAGTAATATTATAAATTAAATTTGCAATGACAAAAGAACAAATAGACTATGTGACTTGTGTTATAGTAGCTTTGGCTCTGATTACCGGTAAATCATGCTCATGGATATATCAAAAACTACATGCAGCCGGATTGATAAAAGATTATATAGCCGCATCTTATGACGTTCTCCACACTTTCAGTTTGGACTATGTTGCCGAAGATGTAATCCGACTGCTGAAAAAGAAAGGATACGCATTATGTTAGTATATCATTCCTCGGATCAATGCTTTACTAATCCCGATGTTGTGCATTCTCGTGAAGCACTTGACTTCGGGAAAGGTTTCTATGTTACCAGACTCAGAGAGCAGGCTCTAAAATGTTAACACGCGGTGATGCCCCTTCATAATTTTTGATTAATTCATCAAATTTATTGAACAATATAGCTTAAATTTAAACTATTATCGCTATATTTGCAGTCTAATAGCTTAATTTTGAACTATGAGCGATAATATTTATATGCTTCCTGACGGCGAAATCTGTCGCCGGATTGGTCAGAAAATAAGGCAACTACGTTTGCGTCAAAACATAACACAGATGTCTCTGGCTGAACAATCGCAGATTTCGGTTTCCTCAATAAAAAAAATTGAGAATGGCGAAATAGGCTCTTTTGATTCATTGATGCGCGTTCTCCGTATCTTGGGAGAATTAGATGTGTTCTCTCCACTGCTGAAAGAAGAGGAGATGAGCCCTAATGAATATTTGAAGTTTGTAGAGGCATCAAAAAAGCAACAGCGCAAAAGAGCAAAATCAGATAAAAGTCAATCAACATTGAACAATCAAGAAGAATCAGAATGGTAGATATAGCAAAAGTAAATTTATATGGACATCAGATGGGCTCAATCCGTTGGGATAGCAGCCGTAATATTGCATTATTTGAGTATGCAGATGGTTTCATAGAAAAAGGGTTGGAACCGTCTCCCATTCTAATGCCGGCACGTTATGGTCGTGTGTATTCTTTTGGAGATATCGGGCGTGACACTTTCAAGGGTCTGCCGGGATTACTCGCCGATTCATTGCCTGATACATACGGTCGTGCCTTATTTGACCGATGGCTTGCTCTTACAGGGCGACAAAGTGGAAATGCGGTAGAGACATTATGTTTTCTTGGAAAACGATGTATGGGTGCTTTGGAATTTGAACCGGCAATGGATACACCTTATGGTGATGATGTCAAGATTGAACTTGACTCATTAGTGGAAGTAGCAAATGATGCATTAGCCGAGAAAGAAGAATTTGGCACAAATTTGTCAGAAGACAAAAAGGCAGCCATAGCAGAGATTGTACGTCTTGGAACTTCGGCCGGTGGTCAGAGAGCCAAAGCGATTATCGCTTATAACAAAGATACCGGAGAAGTAAGATCAGGACAGATAAACGCACCACAAGGATTTGATTATTTTCTTATAAAACTTGACGGCGTTACTGCTGAAGCCGGATTTCGTGAAACACAGAATTTCGGAAGGCTTGAATATTCGTTCGCTCGCCTTGTAAAAGAATGTGGAATAGAGATGTCGGATTGTAGCATTATTGAGGAAAACGGCAGGGCTCACTTTCTGACAAAACGATTTGACCGTGTAAATGGTGAAAAGATACATATGCAAACCTTGTGTGGAATCGCCCATTATGATTACCGTATGCCTCGCTCATATTCTTATGAGCAAGCTTTTAATATCATGAGAGCATTGCGTCTGCCATATCCTCAGGCTCAGGAGATGTATCGACGAATGGTTTTTAACGTTATTGTAAGGAATCAGGATGATCACACTAAAAATATATCATTCCTCATGGATAAATCAGGTAAGTGGCGACTTTCTCCAGCCTATGACATGGGATTTGCTTATAATCCCAATGGAGGGTGGACGTCACAGCATCAAATGTCTATAAACGGGAAGTTTGACGACATAACACGACAAGACCTGCTTGAATTTGCAAAACGAAACAACATAAAAGAAGCTTCTGAAATCATCGACTGTATTAAAGACTCCGTGTCATTGTGGCCTATTATAGCTAAGGAATGTGATGTGCCTCAATCAATGATAGATGCTATTCTTCCAGAAATGAAACTTAAAATTTAATACAAGTTAAATTAAATATGAATTTATGTTCATATACGCGAAACCTATCGGTCAATTTTTTTGCTACATTTCAAAGAAATGTTCTATTTTGCATTTTAAACTTAGTTATAATTAACTGCGACTGATGCAATACGTCATTTCTTTTCTACCGATTGTTTTATTGTTTGTCCTGATACCCAAACAAAACTTGAAGAAATCCAAGAGTTAATCAAGACCCCCACCCCAAAAAATGATATTCCTGATAAATATTATGAAAATCAGGTGGACCTTTATGAGCGTTTAGCTTATATTATTATTACATTTTTTAAGAGTAATGATAAAAGGCTCTTCAAAACCTTGCCTATGAAATGCCTAATAATCAGTTGTGCTTCATCAGTCAGGAAGCTATAGACCGATGTTTAAAGTTCGTTGAGTATAAAAAATATAGTCATGGATAAGCCTACACGTATATTACGAGATATGAAGTATGCCCGCATCATTGAGTTGATAGCAGAAAAAAAACAAATCCCGCTTGAAGAAGCGATGGATATACTTTATTCGTCTCCCCTATTTGAATTAATCGATGACGGCACAGCCGACCTCATTTGCCGAAGCGACATATATCTCGCCGACGAGATTATTAGAAATCATAGTGACAAATAACGCATGATATAGATTCAAGAACGAAGTGCAAAATTTGTGATTAAATTTGTCAGATTCTTATTGTTCCTCGACGAGAAGCTGCCTTAGCGGCGGGGGTAGCCGAGACGGCCCCCAAGAGCAAAAGTAGAAACAAAATGAACAATACAAAAAGAAAATTATTTGGTGATGAAGATTATTTTTTTTAATTTTGCACCGTCTTAGGTTTCATGAGCATCGCAAGATGACATGAATTAAAAGGGAATCAGGTGAGAATCCTGAACAGACCCGCTACTGTGAGTCCTCCAAGGATTTCCGTAGATTACAGTCACTGGTCATAATCTGACCGGGAAGGCTTACGGAAATAGGACAAGTCAGGAGACCTGCCGGGACATTTGTATCATTAATCCCGAGGAATGGATGCTATGATAGCGAGATCTGAAATACAATACAATTGCAACCATCAGCAAGTAAACTCAAACAATGCAATCGGTTGCGCAGGTGAAGTCAAAGCGACTTTGCCCTTTGTTGTATGCCAATCATTGAACACACAAGAATCGAGAGAAATGATACATGTTGAAACTTATTGTTTAACTTTATCATCATCTCGTACAAAATGGAATTTGATGTAATCGGAATCTATCTGCCTCCTTCCGGATTAATTGCCGCACGCTCAGGATATGAGCAAGGGCAGATTTCAGCCAGCCGATTGAAAACGATTGAGAATGAGGCTGTCAACGACATTGTTGAAAGACAGCTTGAATGTGGACTAACTGTTGTTACGTCGGGAGGTATTCGTTGGAAACATTGGAACAAGGATTTTTTCTTCGGATTTTCAGGTATTTTAAAGGAATGTTTGGACAGCGGACATGTGTATTCAAGCGAGACAACCTTTACCGATTTGATGCGTTTCACAGGGCGCATATCTTTCAATCCATCACATCCTTATTTAGATGATTTCAAATTTCTAATTGATACCGTGGCCGGGCGAGCGGAATGTCGACATATCATTCCTTCGCCTACCGAGTTGTATATGCAAATCCTTCTTATGTCTGACGGTCATCCCGAACGAATATATCCTGATGCAAAAAAACTCGTATCAGATATAACAGATTCTTATCGTAAAACCATAATAAAACTGTATGAATTGGGATGCCGTAGCATAGTATTCGATGATACAGTGTGTGGTTGCCTGTGTGAGTCTAATTTCGCAAAAAGGCTTCTGCAAGGAGGTATTGACACAATAAGTTTACAGAATATCTTAATAGAACTGATCAATGACTCTTTTGCCGAAACACCATCAGATATAGAGAAGGCGGTCTATCTTTCAGGCGGTGACATTATAGTACCTGAATGGGAATATATAAAATATCCCGACAACATCATGCCCCGCATATTGTCGGAGGTTAATGCCGACAAGTTTTTCATGCCTTTTGATGTAACTGATGATTATTCAATTGAGATTCTCAACCATGTGTCTCCGGGGAAAAAAATTGTACTGGGGCTAATCGACGCGCATACGCCATTGGCCGATGACAAAGAGGCTATTGTCAAATTTGTGGAAAAAGCCGGGCGATATATCAATCAGGCATCCCTTGCGGTCGGTCCAAAAACCGAGTTTAATATGTCAAACTATGTTTCACGCGGACTTGACTACAACGACCAATGGTCTAAAATAGAATCACTGACTGCAATGATTAAAAATAACAGTATAATATTGAAATAAAATTATGGTTAAGAATTTTCATGGATTTCAACTGGTCGATGAGTATCATCAGTGGAA
>JAIDRE010000101.1 GCA_029061925.1 Muribaculaceae bacterium
ACAGCGTTTGTAGCGCGACAGTCCATTTCAACAACTCTGCTAAAATTTTTGATACAGGCAAGGAAAAGTTTGACACCCTTTTTGAGGACATCGAAAACGCAAAACATTACATTTTCGTTCAATACTACATCATCGGCAACGACGAAACAGGTCAGAAACTCGCTCAACTTCTGATGAAAAAAGCGCGTGAGGGAGTGAAAGTCTATCTCATTTACGACCCGGTAGGCTCTGCATCGTCGGGTAAACGCTTTTTCAAGGAGATGGAGGCTGCCGGCGTAAAAGTGAAGCCGTTTATGCTCGTTCGATTCCCGATTTTCGGTACTCGCATCAACTGGCGTAACCACCGCAAACAAGTGGTGATTGACGGCTCGATTGCCTATGTCGGCGGTATGAATGTCGCCGACCGATATATCACCGGCGGTAAAAATTTTGACTCGTGGCGCGACATCCACGTTCGCGTAACCGGACCAATCGCCTTGGGCGTTCAACGCTCGTTCATCACCGACTGGAGCTTTATGAGCAGTAAAGCTGGTGAACTTCCCGAAGCCGATTTCAATATTGATATTCATAAGACCTACCCGACCAACGACGAAAAATTGCTTACGATGCAGCTTGTCAGAAGCGGTCCTACAAGTCAGTGGTACAACATCGAACTGATCTACCTCAAAGCAATCAGCAGTGCCCGTCAGCGCGTTTACCTTGAGACACCCTACTTCCTCCCGACCGAAGGTCTTCTCAACGCATTGCAGACTGCCTCGTTGAGCGGTGTCGATGTCCGCATTCTCATTCCCTATAAAAGCGACTCCCCTATCTTGACTCTCGCCTCGGCAAGCTATATCGCTGAATGTTTACGTGCCGGAATCAAGGTTTATCGTTATACCCCCGGTATGCTCCACAGCAAGATGCTGATCATTGACGACGAACTCGTATCAATCGGCTCGACCAACTTTGACTTCCGCAGTTTTGAGCACAACTTTGAGTTGACAATGCTCATCTACTCGACCGAGTTCAATCAACAGGCAACCGAGATTTTCCGCCACGGACTTTCTCAAGCCGAACGTGTCAATGCCGCCGAATGGAACACGCGTGGCAGAGTAACTCGAATGAAAGAATCGCTGACCCGACTCTTTGCACCTATATTATAGTAAATTCTAAAAACAATATATCATGCTTCAGTTTAAAACAACCGACCTCACTTCATATTCGGCTCCCGAACAAGCCCAAATGGCAATTGAAGGCGGATGCCGCTGGATTGAACTTTCTTCAAAACAAAACACCCCCGAAAATCTCCGCGATATAGCTCTCGAAATTATACCGTTATGCACCGAAAAAGATACTTTTATGACAATTGACCACGACGTCAACCTTGTTAATGACTTGAAAGTACACGGTGTTCACCTGACACCAGGCGATATGTTGCCCAAGGAAGCACGCGAGTTTCTCGGACCTCATGCCGTTATCGGTGTGACCGTAACCACTCCCGACGAAGTTATCGCTTTAAAAAGTGCCGACATAGACTATGTTCGTGTTGAAGGCTATCCCGAAGTTTCGCTTGAACAATACAAACAGTTTGTTGACCGTGTGCGTGAAGCCGGACTCATAACTCCGATTGTTGCCGCCGGGCGCATCACCGATGACGACATCAAACCGCTTTTGAATGCCGGCGTCAGCGGAATCACAATCTCTGATGCTGTCGTTGAATCTTCCGACCCGACTGCCTACATCAAACATTGCCTTGAACTGACAAAATAATAACCGACTAAAAATGGCTGAATCCAAACCACAGACCCGTTCAGGCATTATTCTGAAAATCTTTTTGCCGGTCTTGATCGGACTTGGCGTTGTCGTTTGGCTTTTCTACAAAGAATTTAATGTCGAAGCTCTCTCTGAAATTAAATTCACATCCTACGCTTGGGTTTGCATTTTTCTTGCCCTGCTTGCCGTTTTTACTCGAGATTTTGGAATGGCATGGCGTTTTCGCATCCTGACCGATGGCGATTTACGTTGGAGCCGGGCGGCTAACGTAACGATGCTGTGTGAATTTACGTCCGCTATCACCCCGACAAGCGTGGGTGGTAGTGCGCTCAGTATGATTTTTCTCAACCGTGAAGGAATCAATATCGGACGCGCCACGACATTGACAATGACAACTCTTTTCCTCGACGAATTATTCTTTGTCATATCAATTCCAATTGTCTTTTTTTCAGTGCCATACGACGACCTTTTCGGGTTTGGCAGCCACGATTTTCTTGAAGGCATCAAAATTGCATTCTGGATTGTCTATGCCGTCATTGCCGTATGGACAGTTATTCTTTTCTTCGGAATCATTGCCAAGCCTAAGGCAATCAGACATTTGCTCATCTGGCTATTCTCTTTCAAGCTGCTAAAACGCTGGTTGCCAGCTGTTACCGAGTTAGCCGATAATATGGTTACAACCGCACGCGGTCTCAGAAGCCGTAACTTTGCCTGGTGGCTCAAAGGTTTTGGAGCAACCGCACTCTCCTGGATTGGACGTTACCTTGTTGTCAATGCTCTTTTCCTCGGATTTGTACCCGGCGCTTCGCAACTGACTGTTTTTGCCCGTCAGTTTGTGGTCTGGGCTCTCTTGATGTTCTCCCCAACTCCGGGCGGTAGCGGACTGAGTGAATGGCTGTTCAAGGAATATTACGGCGACCTCATTTCAGGCGCGGGGGTGGTCTTTATCCTTGCAATCCTATGGCGACTTCTCTCATACTATATATATCTGGTAATCGGAATCTTCCTGATACCTTCGTTCATAAATAACAAAAAATCAATCAAAAATAATGACTGAATTTATTGGCATCATACCCGCCCGATATGCTTCGGGTCGTCTCCCGGGCAAACCGCTCCTCGACATTGGCGGTAAACCTATGATTCAACGTGTATTTGAACAGGCTTCAAAGGCTCTCGGCTCTGACAATGTTTGGGTCGCCACCGATGATCAACGCATTTTTGACGCAGTCATTGCCTTTGGTGGTCAGGCTGTTATGACATCTGAAAATCACCGAAGCGGCACCGATCGCATAGCCGAGGCAGCCTCTAAAATCGGAGTCGATGCTGATGTTGTTATAAACATACAGGGCGATGAGCCTTTCATCGATCCGGAGCAGATAAAACTGCTTGCCAACTGCTTCGGCTCGCCTGAAACCGACATTGCAACGCTCATCCGCCCCTTTGACCCTGCCGAAGGTTTCGACCATCTCGAAGACCCTAACAAGGTGAAAGTCGTTAAAGCCGAAGATGACCGTGCGCTGTATTTCAGCCGTTCTGTAATACCCTATCTACGTGGTGTTGAGAAAGATAAATGGGCTTCGACCCACCAATATTTCATCCACATCGGCATGTATGCCTACCGAACCAACGTGCTAAAGGAAATCACACGACTCGCTCCCGCTCCGCTCGAAGTTGCCGAATCGCTCGAACAACTCCGCTGGCTTTCAAATGGTTATACCGTCAAGGTCAGTCAAACCAACCGTACCACAATCGGTATTGATACTGCCGATGACCTCGAAGAAGCACGTCGCTACTGCATAGAAAATAAATTATGACCCTCGACCGCTCAACACCGCCTCAAATCAACGACTTCGGGCGTCTCGAAATACCTTCGCCGAGAACAATAACCCTTCCAAACGGCATTGTTCTCCACGTTATCAATGCCGGAACTGTCCCTGTCAACAATATTTTTGTTACTTGGAATCGTGGCGAAGCCGATGTTGATTCGCCGGCGGCGCTTTCGCTTATGGTATCTTGTATGACCGAGGGTACTTCGCGCTTGTCGGGTGCTGAAATTGCCGATATTTTTGAGACAAACGGCTCTTGGATAAAGTTCGGTACGTCCCTCCACCAGTCATATATTACAGCCTATTCTTTAAACTCAAATGTCAGGGAAATCATCCCAGTTTTAATCGACATTATCACCAACCCGACTTTTGACAACGACATTTTTGAGATAAAGAAAAACAAGTATATCACCAACAAAAAAATAAAGCTTGAAAAGGTAATCTATCAGGCTTCGCTCGGTATCATCGACCTCAATTACGGCAAAAAACACCCATTTGCCATCGAAGAATCTCCCGAAGAAATTGCCAAAATCAATCGCGACAAAGTAGCCGAACTTCATCGCGACATAATTGCGACCTATCCCCCGGTTATCTACCTTTCGGGACTAATTGATGACCCACTTCTCAATCTTGTAATCGACTCATTTTCAGAACTTCAGTTCAAGCAACCCGCATCGCCCTACAAAGTCATTGAGCGTCAGTCTGCTCCTGCCGGTTCTGTCGTCCGCAAGTCAATGCCGGGTAAAAAACAGAGCGGAATCAAAATGGTTATTCCGACAATCCCGTTTGACCATCCCGACTTTATACCACTCCAGGTTGTCGTTACAGCTCTCGGCGGATATTTTGGCAGCCGACTGATCACTAACATTCGCGAGGACAAAGGCTATACTTATGGAATTACCGCCCGACTGTTAACTCTTAAAGAAGGAAGCTCAGTTTCAATCACTTGCGAATGTGACAACCGATATGTCGATGCCGTAATCGAGGAGACTAAAAACGAATTGCGTCGCCTTGCCGATGAACCGATGGACCAGTCAGAACTGCAAACCGTTACCAGCTACCTCAAATCGTCCCTTGCCTCGTGTCTCGACAATGCATTCTCACTCAAAGAATACTTCCAAGGTCAGTTTTCACTCGGCAAAGACTCTTCCGACTATTATGTCACTCAAGATATTTTGCAAAAAATTACTCCTGCCGACATCCAAAACATCGCTCGTAAATATCTCAATCCCGACAACCTCCTGATATCCATTGCCGGAGATTGCTAAATAAAACCGATTCATGATTAAATCTTTAATTACCTCCCTCTTTGTTTTATTTTTGTTTGTTTCTTGCAGTCATCAAAACAATGACTCCATGAATGTTGCTACATATAACATCCGTATTATCAATAAACAAGACAGTATTGACGGTAATGGATGGGCTCAACGTCTGCCTCATATTGCTAACCTTGTGAAATTTCATGGCTTTGACATTTTTGGCACCCAAGAAGGGCTAAAACCGGCTTTAGAAGATTTAAAATCGGCACTCCCTGGATACGACTATATAGGTGTCGGATGTGATAACGGAGCTGATGCAGGCGGACATAATGCTATCTTTTATGATACCGATAAATTTGAGTTGTTAGACAGTGGAACATTCTGGCTTTCTGAGACTCCCGACACTGTTTCATTTGGTTGGGATGCCACCTATCGTCGTGTTTGCACCTGGGGTAAATTTCTACATCGTAAATCCAATTCCAAATTCATTTATTTCAATCTCCACCTCGACCATATAGGTACTGTTGCTCAAGCCGAGAGTGCAAAGTTGATTCTTAGCAAAATAAAAGGGATGACTGAAAATCTCCCGGTTATTTTAAGTGGAGACTTCAATGTCGACCAAAACAGCGAAAGCTATCGTCTTATCAACCAATCGGGACTTCTCCGTGATGCCTACGATACTGCAACGCTCCGCTACATAAATTCCTCTACTTTTAACAACTACAATCCAAATGGATCATTTCTAACCCCAAGCGGAGATTTTCAACGTATCGACCATCTATTTTTCTCCCCCGATTTATCTATCAAAAAATATGGAGTCCTAACCGATTCATACCACACTCTGTCGGCAGATAGCACTATAACAGCACGTCTCCCCTCTGACCATTATCCTGTTATGGTCACCGTCGCCCTCTGATTTTCTTTAATTATCAATCTTTGCAACCCGGTTGCATGGGATTTTGATTAATTTTGTGGTCAAAATTAAGGCTGATGAGCTGTGAAAGGCTCTGACACCTTGTAATAATACAACTTAACTTATTGAGACTATGGAATTTGTATATTCTCTGATTAATATGGTGGCTGAAATGGCACCTTACTTAATGTTAGGATTCCTGATTGCCGGAATTCTTTATGCTTTCGTGCCTGCGGGATTTTATCGCAACCACCTGTCGAAACCGGGCGCATGGTCGGTGATTAAGGCAGCGTTGATTGGCGTGCCGTTGCCGTTGTGCTCGTGTGGCGTACTGCCCACT
>JAIDRE010000102.1 GCA_029061925.1 Muribaculaceae bacterium
CAACAAGAGATTGGCATCACCATAGCTCAAAAATCTAAAATCATTATCCAACGCATAACGATACATCTTTAGCCAGTCATCGCCGATGAACGCTGAAACCAAGAGTAACAGAGTTGATTTGGGCTGATGGAAATTGGTAATCATACCGTCAACAACTTTGTATTCATATCCGGGAGCTATGATTATTCGGGTCGATGCGGTCAGTGTTTCAATATTTTTTTCAGCCATGTAACGCGAAACAATCGCCAACGACTCCTTGCGTGACAGTTTCGGATGATTCGGTTCGTAGGCATACCACTGAGGCACTTCACCATCAAATTTACCTTCTGAAATAAGACATCCGATTTGATAAAGACTCTCAAGAGTGCGGACTGAAGTAGTACCGACAGCAATCACTTCGCGGTCGGTAACAGCCAGTTCCTCTATAATACTTCGACTTACAGCAATAAACTCATCGTGCATTTTGTGGTCACCGATATCCTCGCTTTTGACCGGTTGAAAAGTACCGGCACCCACATGAAGAGTCAACTCACGACGTTCGACTCCCGTTTCACTGATTTTTTTTAGCAGATTGTCAGTAAAATGGAGTCCGGCAGTCGGAGCTGCAACCGAGCCGTCAATACGGGAATAAACAGTCTGATAGTCGGTTATGTCGCTTTTTTCGGTCGAACGGTTCAGATATGGAGGGATAGGAATTTCGCCGACAGCCTTAATGATTTCAGAGAAAGTAACATTTTTATTATCCCATGAAAATTCGACAACCGAACTGTTCTCGCCCTTATTAAGTCGTTTTGCACATAATGTAACTTCTTCATCTTCAATCTTAGTCGTCATCGACAACTCGACGTCTTTCCAACGTTTCGAGTTACCGACAAAACAGGTCCATGAACAATGATCGTTAGTGGCAAAGTTGCAAGCATAGTCAGCCGGATTGACAGGGTCGAGGCAAAATATCTCAATTACGGCGCCATCATGATTTTCGCCTTTCCTGAAACGGAGACGTGCATTGATTACGCGCGTGTTATTATATATGAGTAGCGAATTTTTTGGTAATAATTCGACAATATCTCTAAAATAGTGGTCAGAAATATTTCCTGATTTATCTCTCATCAACAAACGGCACGATTCGCGATCTTCAAGAGGATAGCGTGCAATGCGCTCATCGGGTAAGGGATAATCAAAATCTTCTATTCTTATTGATTTGGTGTTAATCATCTGTTTCTCTAAAAATAACTTTTGAATCTTCAATGCGGTCAACAATAGCCAAAGAGACAACATCATAGCCTTCATGACGGAGTTCATCACCACCGCCCTGAAATCCTTTCTCAATAATAAAGCCCATCGCCTCGATAGTCGAGCCACTTTGAGCGCATAAATCGATAACACCACGGGCAGCATTACCGTAGGCAAGGAAATCGTCAATAAAAATTATCCGGTCGTCAGGAGTGAGGTAATCTGCTGAAATACTGACTGTATAGATTCGTTGCTTAGTAAACGAACGAACGTCACGGACAAGCATATTCTGCATTGTCGATGGTACTTTTTTCTTAATGAATACAACCGGGAGGTTCATCACATAGCCGAGCATAACTGCCGGTGCAATACCACTTGCTTCGATTGTTACAATCTTGTTTGCATCAAGATATTTAAACTTCTCCTTGAAGTGCAGCGCAATATCCATCAACAGCTCAGGGTCGAGCTGGTGGTTTAGAAAACTATCGACCTTCAAAATATCACCGGGTAAAATTACACCATCTTTAATAATGCGTTCTTTCAACTTTTTCATGACGATTATGACTTAATTATTCTCTATAATAAATGCGTTTGACACGATCAGAAATCGATGTTAGTATCTCGTAGGGAATAGTTCCCAACTTATCGGCAATTTTACAAATATCGACTTCGGAACCAAATATTTCGACTCGATCGCCAACTTTAGCGTTTGCATCGGTAACGTCAATCATACAAAGGTCCATACAGATATTTCCCACAGTCTTGCAATCAACGCCATTAACACGGAATGTTATATTACCGTTGCCGAGTCGGCGGTCAATGCCGTCGGCATATCCAATCGGCAATGTGGCTATTATTCGGTCACCATCGATTACTCCGCGACGGCTGTAACCGATTGTATCGCCCTGATGACGGTTGGCAATAGCAATAATTGTTGTATAAAGCGATGCAACAGGCTTCAAGCCGGCTTCGCTTCCGTCATTGAGTATCGGTAAACCGTATAGTCCTATTCCAAGACGCACCATCTCATGCTGATGGGCGGTAAATCTCATAATTCCGGCTGTATTCAGAATGTGGCTCTTAAAATTATCTTTTAAGTTGGCTCTCAAATATTTAACCGAACTGTCAAACAAAGAAAGCTGGCTTTCGGTGTAATCATCCTTATCAAAACAGTCAGCTGTTGCAAGATGGGAGAACACCGATGCGACCTTAACCGCACCATTTTTATTGATAATATCGCAGACTTGAGGCAGATTATCATAACTAAAGCCGAGTCGGTGCATTCCTGTATCCATTTTCAAGTGGATAGGAAAATTTTTGATACCTGCCTTGTTTGCTTTGCTAATAATTCGCTCAAGGATATCAATTCCATATACCTCAGGTTCAAGACGATATTCAAACATCAGGTCGTAGTTATCAGCGCGGGGGTTCAAAACAATAATCGGCATTGTGACACCGGCACGTCTCAGTTCAATTCCCTCATCGATAACCGCAACAGCGATTGCCGATGCACCCTGAGCCTGGAGAGTCTTTGCCAATTCAAGCGACCCACATCCATATCCGTTTGCCTTCAACATAACAACGACTCCGGTTGAACGGTCAACCTTACTCTTGAAAAAATTGAAGTTGCTTACCAAATTGTCGAGGTTAACCTCAAGGCAAGTTTCGTGTTGTTTTTGTTCAAGCAAAGAAACGATTCGGTCGAAACGATCTTTTGCGCCACCTTTTACAAGAACAATCTTACCGGCAAAGTCCTGAGCTTTATATCTGTCGATGAAATCAGAATATGATTGAGCAACAATAACTTCGCTGACTCCATATTCTTTAGCAAGTTCTTCGAGTTGAACATGATTAAAGTTATCCTTCAAAATCGAATCGGCAACAATGAGTACCATCTCTCGATTTTCTGTTATGCGACGTCGGGCAAAATCGAGTGCACCCCTGAGCGACAATGCATCGTTGCTGAAGCGGTCATGAATGATAATCATTCCATTTAAGCCGTTAACAACATCAATACGGGTTGTGATGTCTTCAAACGGAAGAATTTCGGGTGGAGTAAATCGCGGAACGAGTTTATGAACTGCGGTCAATGCTGTTAAAGCGTTGTCAATATCATATCGGTTTGTAAGAACCGTTTTGCATTTATAATCTCGTCCGTTGTATTTGTACGATAAATAGGTTATTCCCGCATCAGTCATGCGATCTGCCTCTACCAAGAATGCGTTTTTATCATGCTGACTATCGTCCCAATAAACAAGTCGGTCAGAACAGATAGCTTCTAAAATAACATCGGTCAAGCCGCCATCATTCATCAATTTATGGAATACAACCTCCTTGGTGTTCTTTACGAGGATAAGCTTTTCGGCAATATGCTTTTCCCTTGATTCAAAACCTGATTTGTGTTCGTCTGTCACATTGGTAACCACAACCATATCAGGCTTTAGCATCGATTCAAGACGCGACATCTCACCTTCTCGCGAGATACCCGATTCGATCACCGCATAATCGGCTGTTGTATCGACATTCAAAAGTGACAAGGCAACCCCGGTTTGAGAATTGAAACTGCGCATACTACGACAAACGCAACCGGGTAACAGTGCCGAAAGCCATTCTTTCACGCGTGTTTTGCCACGGCTACCGGTAACAGCAACGACTTTCAAATCAGGACTAAAACGCTGTCGATGATAAGCGGCTAGCTTTTGCAATGTCTCAACGACATTATCGACACAATAGCAATTTACACCATCCGGGACAACCGAAGAGTCGGTAACGACAAAGTTATTCACACCACAGCTAACGAGGTCGGCAATGTAGCGATGACCGTCATTATTGTCAGTCGAGATTGCGAAAAATATCGAACGGTCGGGCTTGGTCAAACTTCGGCTGTCAATCAAAAATTGATCGATTGTCAGGTCTCCGTCAACGATTATCTCGCTGTCGGTGCCTAAAATCTGCTTAATTTCTTTGGGTGTAAATCCTGTCATTTCATCAATTTGAGAATCGAACGTTCCATTGGCGCACATTCACTAATCAACTGCTGAGCTAACTTTCGAGTTTCGGCTTTGAAATGCTCTGCCTCAGCCTGATTGTCGCCGATAAAGCGGTGTCCGACACGCTTTGTCAACTGCTCGGCTCTTTTGAGCAACGAACGTGTTTTATCACTGAAAAAGCAGTCACCAAATCGGTTAAAGATATATTTCACAGCCAAATTTGAAGGGTGGATCATGTCAGGCTCATAGTAGCGATAGTCGCGGAGTTCGTCCATCATAATCTCGTATGAAGGGAAGTAAATCACATTATCGGGAAACATACTTTCGAGCTTGTCACAAATCAACAGAAGTTTTGATTTCATCAACTGAGATTCGTGGTAGCCGTATGCTTTATATCTTACAGGACTGACAGTTACAATAACTTTAACGTCTTTATTTATATCTCTGAAACGAGCGGCAACACGCATCATTGGTGCAGATATTTCGTCAATCGTGCCGTCAATCAGTTCAAAGCGGTGAGAAGGCATCTTGTGGCAGTTGGCAACAATGCGTCCTTCGTTTTTGAGTTTATAATATCGGGTCGAACCAAAAGTCAAAACCACGACTTTGACACGCTTGATCATATCGTTTGCCTCAACGATGGCTTTATTAATTTTTTCAACAGCCTTATCAGGGTCAACCGACGACAAAGACGTGTGAAAATCCCATGAATGATACATGCCGTCATATACAATCAGGTCTTCTTTCTTTACAAAATTGCAATCGAAAAAGCGATATAGCGTTTGCTCCATTGACATAGGGTTATATACAACTCCGGCAGGATTTACGACTACATCAAACAGCCCTTCGACAAGACGTTGCCCGATATTCTGAGCAAAACACGACCCGAGAACAAGCATCGGGGTGTCATAACCTATTTCAAAGTCCCGTTTAGGGGTTTTTACATGTGTAAAAAATTCCATTTATTTATGATATTGACTATTTTTAATTATAAACTCGGTTCGGCGATTAAGACTGTCGGCAATGACAGCAACTTCATCAGGTAAATTTTTAACGAATGACTCATCGAGAGTTAGTCCGACATTGAGTTGAGGGTAACGGTCAGCAATTGTCTGGTCAACCATAGCAGGTTCTTGGCTGCCATATCCTCGGGCGGTCATTCGTTGTTTGTTGATTCCTTTTAATTCGAGATAGTCGGTGACGGCGCGTGCACGTCGCTGTGACAAATCGAGGTTATATTGGTCTGACCCGTGACGGTCGGTATGAGATGCGATTTCGATTGTTGACATACTGTTTTCAGTCATAATCATGGCGAGTCGGTCAAGATTTTTAAGTCCCTCAGCACGCAAATCGGCACAATTGTAATCAAAATAGACATTCCTGATATTTACGGGCTTATTGACGGGAACCAACACAAAGTCGGTCTCATATATTTCAGTCGCTTCATCTTGGGGTGTGTCAGGAATTTCAAAGGTTACGTGACCGTTGAGACACCCCGGAGCCGATGCCATAAGCGCATATTTAACGCCACGTTTAATTTCTATGGAGGTCAATCCACTATGATTGACGGGGATCCGTCGGTCGCTACCGTTATCGCCGACAATTCTTATTACTGCATCATCTTTAGCTACACCTTCAAAGTCGGTAACTGCGATTTCAATCAATGTTTTAAAATCAATGACATCAAACTTATAGATATGGTCGCGACCCGATGCGTCATTTCGGTTTGAGCTGAAATAACCCGATTTGCAGTCTGTTACAAATGTCATTCCGAAATCATCGGCAGGCGTATTGATAGGTGCGCCAAGATTTACGGCAAGGTGATTGGCTATCACCGAAGCGTCACCTCCGTCATAAATATCAAGTCCTCCAAAACCTGAATGTCCATCTGACGCAAACAATAATCGACCGTCGGGCGAAACTGTCGGGAATTTTTCGTTACCGGCTGTGTTTATGTTTCTACCGAGATTTTGTGGTATTGAAGAAGGTTTACTAACGGGAACTCGCCAAAGGTCAAAACCGCCGAAGCCACCCGGTCGATCAGAACTGAATATCAACCATAGACCGTCAGCCGAAATTGCAGGATAGCCATAGTTGTTATCTGTGTCGTTACCAATCACAACTATTTGAGGTTCGCACCAATTAGCATCACGTCTTACCGATTTCCAGATAGACATGTGTTGACCATGTTTATCGGGTTGAGATATTCTGGTAAAATACATCACGCGACCGTCGGGAGTAAAGGCGACCACTCCGTCATCTCCAACACTGTTTATACCACCCTCTACCGACTCCGGTTTGAGCCACTGCCCTGCCTCGTTTTTTCTGACAGTTACAATGTCACCGTTCTTCATTCCGGTCACCCGACTTTTATCGCCTGCAACGTGTTGACCGGTCGAGGTGTAATACAATCTATCATCGTCGCCGGGGGAGAACATCGGAGAATATTCTGATTTTGTGGTTGTGAAATTGCCGGCGCGTGCTACCTCAAATCTTGCAACAGTTTTCGTCCCATTATTTTTGATTGAGGCGAGCATCAACGAAATTTCGTTATCGAAATTTGACGGTACACTGATGTTGGAAATCTGAGTTTCGGCATCGGCAAATTTTCCTTGTCTGATCAAGTTTCGAACCAAAAGGTAGTAGGCTGAATCAGTGACAACACCGTTACGGATCGCATTTTTCAGCTGACCTTCGGCTCGCGACGCCATGTTAAGTCGATCATAGCAAACGCCTGCACGAAATGCGGCATTACCACGCAAAACATTTTTGCGATCAGCATTGGCATAAACGTCTTTATATCGTCCGGCAGCCTCGTAATATTCGCCACTATTATAGTAAGCATCAGCACGCGACATCACACGCGCAAGCGAAGGTCGGCATCCACCGGTCAACACAAGCACAAACACTGCAAGCAATGTGAGTTTAATATGTTGTAACTTTAATTTCATTAAACACTACAAAGTTACATAATTTTATTGTAATTTTGGGACAAAATTTAACTCATTTTTCACATAAATTTTATGGAAGAACCCGTACTTAACGCCCACAACAAGCAGGAATATCCGCCGATGCATACCGCCGAGCACCTGCTGAACGCGACAATGGTCAAGATGTTTGGTTGCCAACGCTCTGAAAGAAACCATATTGAGCGTACCAAATCAAAGTGTGACTACCGCCTTGACCACCAGTTAACCGATGAAGAACTACAAAAAGTTGCGGATACGGTCAACGATGCCATCAACCGCGACATGAAAGTTGAATATTCTTTTATCACAAAAGATGAAGCTGCTGAGAAATTTAATCTCAACCGATTGCCTGACGATGCTTCATCGACATTGCGAATTGTAACAATCGGTGACTATGACGCCTGCCCGTGCGTAGGCACTCATGTTGAATCGACTTCTCAAATCGGCAAGTTTAGAATTTCAAGTTCACGCTATGCCGATGGCTGGCAGCGAATTGTTTTTCGTCTTGATTAATACGAAAAAATTTTATTTCATTGATAACCAAAAGGTTAAACCAATATTACACAAAATATAAACAACTTTGTTACAATTTTATTACAGCATCGTGAACAAAATTTTAAGTCCTGATGTTATAATATCGGAAGAGACAAGAAACTCTTTTTCATAACAAGAAATGTGATAATGATTGGTTTATAACGAATTTGAGCTGTCGTGAGACAGCTCTTTTCGTATCTATACGTTTCTATCAAAAATAAATTTAGATTACTAATCGTCTGAATATCATATAAGAACAACCTGCTAATACAAAAATATTACAAAATAATTACATTTTTATTAAACAAAAATAAAATCTACAATGTTATATAAGTACAAAAGGATTTATTTCCGATTGCAAAAGCAAGAAATGTGATAATGATTGGTTTATTAACGAATAAGAGCTGTCGAGAGACAGCTCTTTTCGTTTTATGTTGTTTCAAAAAGTGAATTTTCACTTTAGAGCTCGGTCTGTGATAACGCACACACATGAGTCAGACCACACATTTTCGGCAGTCTCTACCATATCAATAATTGTATAGATTGGAAGAATAATACCCATAATTCCGACATTGGCTCCGATTCCCGACATCAACGATAGCGTTAAGAAATAGCACCCCATCGGCACTCCGGCATTGCCAAATGCAGATATAACAGCGATGAGTACCCAGAGCAACATTGTTGTAACCGATAAATCCATGCCATTATTCTGCATCACAAACAGTGAAGTAACAAGGATAAACGCCGCGCATCCGTTCATATTGACGGTGGTACAGATCGGCAATACAAATCGTGCAACCTTAGACTTGACACCAACGCGCTCCTCAGCATTTGCCATTGTAACAGGCAACGTAGCCGCCGAACTTTTGGTGAAAAGCGCCATCAAAACCGCCTGAGACATTCCTTTGAGAGTCTTTATAGGATTGATTCCTTTTGCAAGCAAGAAGAGCGGCAGAACAACGAAGAACTGAAGGCAGTTCCCGAGCAATATGACAAGCACATACTTTCCGAGCGATTCAAGCATCACACCACCGCCAACCTGAGCCGTCAGCTGAGCCGCAAAAGCAACGATACCAAGTGGAAGAACGGCAATCAGCCATTTAATAAGCATAAACAACAAGTCTTGCAGTCCTAACAAGCCATTCATTATTGTTTGCTTAGGATTGGAATCAGGCATTTTTGACAAGGCTATTCCGACCGCGAAACACAACAGAAGAAGAGCGAGAACGTTTCCATCAAGGAATGGCTTCACAATATTGTCAGGAATAACCGATAAGATATGGTCGGTATAAGTAAACTCTTTAATATCTGCACCAACGTTAACACCCTCTGCTCCAACCACATTTGCAGGCAAATTTCCCGGTGCGATTATCAAATAAAGAGCCAATGCGACCAAAGCGGCTGCGGTGGTAGTTAACAACGTATAGGTTAATGTTGTCTTAAACATTTTTCCCATTTCGCGTCCTCCGCCAAGCGATGCAAGGGTGGTAATAACAGCAAGAACAATTGTGGGCACAGCCAACAAGCGGAAAAGCCGTGTATAGATTGTGGCGATAAAATTCATTATTGTATCAACAGACTCGATTTTCAAGAGTCCGATTCCGACACCGACAACGAGAGCCACAATCCACAAAATCATCTGTGATTTTTTCATAAAGCTTATATCTTAATATAATGTGATTTTCGTTTATAACACCGCAAAATTAGTCAACATTATCTATAAATCAAAGCCAACACGAAATTAAATCACCCATTCCTTTGTCATTATTTCATTTTATAGTATCTTTGCACTACCAATTCAAAAAATGCGGCAGTAGCTCAGTTGGTAGAGCATTGGCTTCCCAAGCCAAGGGTCGCGGGTTCGAGCCCCGTTTGCCGCTCAAACGAATTAAGCCATTCTAAACAAGCGTTTTATCGCCCATTATAGAGTGGCTTATTTTTTGTTTATGTCCTTATTTATTAAGCTGACTTTGGATGTAATCGACCATTTCTTGGGTATCTTTGCAGCCCAACATGTATTGGCGACCCGATTTGAGTTTAACAAGGAAACATTCCGAGGCCTTACCATAATAAGCGAAATAGCGTCCGACCTCTCCATCTTTGAACCAACCCCAGTAGCCCATCCAACCACCACTACCAAGCAAACGGCGTTCTGCCATTGTCGGACTGATGAGCTGAACCGATTCAACATCTTTCAAGGGAATCATTTTGGGTGTCAAAAAACGTTTCACTATGATATGGTCATCTTTAACAGCAATTGCGCGCGGGGCATAAATTCCAATGGTTACAATAATAGCAACCAACGCGACCCCGAGAATCACCAGTCTCCAATATTGATGAAATTTTATTTCATAGACAAGCAACGCCACAAGAATCGCGACTGCAAGAATTGACATCAATTTTGAATATAGGCTTAAAACCGTCTTCTTTTCCATTGTTAAAATTATATTTAACATCAATTAATTTTTCAATGGTGCAAAGATAGCGAAGTTTTTTGGTTAATCTTGTCCCTCTTTACTTATTTTTTACTAATTTTGCCATGTCAAACATCATTTGACGTATTTAATTGGCTAATTAAAATTTTAACCTAAAATCATATACAATCCGCATTTTATCATGGGACTCTTTGAACAAATGACTGCTAAAGCAAAGGCTTCACGCCAGCGCATTGTACTTCCCGAGGGCACCGAACCTCGTACACTTACAGCAGCAAACCGTATCATCGGCGACCAAATTGCCGACATCATCCTTATCGGAAATCAAGTTGAAATTTATCGTCTTGCCGACGAAATGGGACTTGACAACATCAGACAAGCGAAAATAGTTGACCCTGCCGATGAATCAATCATCAACAAATATGCTCCGCTGTTCTTTGAACTCCGCAAGAGCAAGGGTATCACAATGGAAGAAGCTCGTTTGACAACTGCCAATCCGCTTTATCTTGGCTGTCTCATGGTTAAATCGGGCGATGCCGACGGACAGGTTGCCGGAGCTCAGAACACAACCGGTAACGTTCTCCGTGCCGCATTCCAGGTTATCAAAACTCAGCCCGGAATTGACGTTGTTTCAGGTGCATTCCTGATGCTCGTTCCTCCCGGTCTTCCCTTCGGTACTGACGGAATCCTCATATTTGCCGACTGTGCCGTTGTTCCCGACCCCACCGCTCCCGAACTCGCTCAAATCGCAGTGTCAGCAGCTAAGACAGCTCGCGACATTGCAGGCATCGAACCCCGTGTGGCAATGCTTTCATTCTCTACCAAAGGCAGTGCAAAACACGACCTCGTTCAGAAAGTAATCGATGCAACAAACATTGCTCACCAGATGGCACCCGAACTCATCCTCGACGGTGAATTGCAAGCCGATGCCGCACTCGTTCCCAGTGTTTGTGCTTCTAAAGCTCCTAACTCACCCCTCAGCGGACGTGCCAACGTTCTCATCTTCCCTAATCTTGCTGTTGGCAACATCGCATACAAACTCGTTCAGCGTCTTGGTGGCGTAGAAGCTGTCGGCCCTGTTCTTCAAGGTCTTGCTGCTCCGGTTAACGACCTCTCTCGCGGTGCATTCCCCGAAGACATCTACAAAACTATCATCATGACCTGTAACCAGGCTATCGGACTCAAAGAAAGCAAATAACCTCAACACATTATATATAAAATGAAAATTCTCGTGCTCAACTGCGGTAGCAGTTCTGTAAAATATAAACTTATCGACATGTCAAACGACAAAACGCTTGCCGAGGGTGGCGTTGAAAAAGTTGGCATGCATGGCACATTCCTCAAATTCAAACAAGCTGATGGTTCTAAAGAAATCATCGAACTTGGCAAAGCCGACCACAAAGAGTCAGTAATGGCTATTCTCAAAAATCTCACCGATCCCAAAGTTGGTTGTATAAAGAGCTTTGACGAAATCGAAGCAGTCGGTCATCGTCTTGTTCACGGTGGACAAAAATTCAGTAGCTCGGTTCTTATCGACCAAGAAGTTCTTGATAAAGTCAAAGAATGTTATCCCCTCGCTCCGCTTCATAATCCGGCAAACGTTATCGGTGTTGAAGCTGTTGAAGCAATCCTTCCTAACGTTCCTCAGGTTGGTGTTTTTGATACTGCGTTCCACCAGACTATGCCGGCAAAGAGTTTCATGTATCCCCTCCCCTATAAATTTTATAAGGAGGATGAAGTTCGCCGTTACGGGTTCCACGGAACAAGCCATCGCTATGTATCGGCTCGCGTTTGCGAAATTCTCGGTTGCGACATCAACACCAAGAAAATCATCACCTGCCATATCGGTAACGGCGGTTCAATCACAGCTGTTCTCAACGGTAAGAGCGTAGATACTTCTATGGGTCTGACCCCGACAGAAGGATTGATGATGGGTACCCGTGTCGGTGATGTTGACCCCGGAGTGCTCACCTTCCTCATGAAAAAGCATAACCTCACTGCTGACGACATACAGCGCATCATCAACAAAGAAAGTGGTGTGTTTGGTATAACCGAGAAATCATCAGATATGCGCGACCTCGAAGACGCTGTAAACAACGGTGACGAACGCGCAATCCTCGCTCTTGAAATGTATGAACAGCGCATCATCAAATATATCGGTGCATACGCTGCTGAAATGGGTGGTGTAGATATCATCGTGTTCACCGGTGGTGTTGGCGAAAACCAAACCGGACTCCGTACCGATGTTTGCCGTCCGCTCGCATTCATGGGTGTTAAAATTGACGAAACACTCAATGCTAAAATCCGCGGAACCGAGACCATTATCTCAACTCCCGATTCACAAGTTAAAGTTGTTGTAGTTCCGACCGACGAAGAACTCACAATCGCTCGTGATACCCGCGACATCGTTAATGCTAACAAATAAAATTTAGCAACGACATACAATTAAACCCTGTCGGCAATCTCCGGCAGGGTTTAACTTTTATCAGTTTAAATATGTTATAATAGTAACTCTAATTTTAAACTAAAACCAACACCTATGTATATAGCATCTCAAAAACGTAAAGACAATATCGCCGAATACATTCTTTATATGTGGCAAATCGAAGATATAATCCGTGCCAACTCTCTTGATATTGAAAAAATTAAGAAAAACGTCATTGACAAATTTACCGATCTGAATGATGATCAGCGTCGCGAAATGACCGAGTGGTATGAGTCGTTAATCGATATGATGCGCGCTGAAGGTGTTACCGAGCATGGACATCTCCAACTCAACCGAAACACTCTGATGCAGCTCGTTGAATTGCACCAGGCACTACTTAAAGACCCGAAATATCCCGAATATACAACAGAGTTTTACAAAACATTGCCATATATCGTTGAACTCCGTAGTCGCGCCGGAGAAAAAGCAGTCGGCGAAATCGAGACCTGCTTTACTGCTCTATACGGCATGCTGATGCTACGTCTTCAGTCAAAAGAAATTTCACCTGAAACCCAAAATGCGGTGACCCAGATTTCTAAGTTCATCGCCATGCTCGCCCATCACTTCAAAAATAATAAGGAAGAAATCGAAAAAGATGCCCTTGAACGTGAAGGCAACTAAAATTTGAGTTATTGACCTCGTGCTTTACCCTGCAAAATATTGTGCATTACACATTATTTAATTAACTTTGTAGCGTAAAATAGGAAAGATGAAACTTATCGAATTAAATATCAAACAAATCATTGACCTGTGTAAACTACATAAGGTCAAATCTTTATTTGTATTTGGTTCGATTCTAACAGATCGTTTTAACGATAAAAGTGACATCGATCTTCTTGTTGATTTTGAGCCTATTAACCATCGTGAATTTGACTATGTAACAAATTTTTTCAATTTACGAGATGCCCTTGAGTCAATTTTAAAAAGGAAAGTTGATTTAATAGAGCAAAAGGCTCTCAAAAACAAATATATAATCGATAATGTAAATCAAACCAAGCAACTAATTTATGGCTAATCAATTAGTTTTGGCTTCCTACAAGATATATTGGATGCAATCAGCGACACCCAAGCTTGCGTCCTTGACTATCCCGAACGCGTTGACATTTTCGAGAAATATATGATGAGACAGTGTGTTGTTGAACGTAAAGTAGAAATTATGGGTGAAGCAATAAATCGAATTAAGAAAATTGATTCTACCGTTGAAATACCCAATGCTCGAGCAATCATTGACACAAGGAATCGCATCATCCACGCTTATGACAACGTTCACGCTGACTTTCTTTGGAGTCTTGTCCTAAGGCATATTCCTGAGTTAAAGAAAGACATAGAAGTTATCATGGCTGATTACAAAGTTAAACTATCTGAAAATAAATAAACCTCAAAATTCTATAAACCAATATGAAAAGAATTGCATTTGTAGCATCTCTTGTTATCATTTCTATCCTCAGCACCGTACAACCGGCATCAGCTCAGCTCAGTAAGCTTAGCAACCTCAACAAATCAAAACTCATTTCGGCAGGTTCAAAAGCTATTCAGGCTGCCACAGTTACCGACGCTCAAATGGCTCAATATGTGGGCGAATACATCGCCGAATCAGACAAACAAAATCATGTCTTGCCTGACACAGACACTCAATATGTTCAGCGTCTCAAACGCCTTACCGATGGTTTGACCTCAGTTGAAGGTATTCCCCTGAACTTCAAAGTTTACAACGTTGTTGATGTCAACGCATTTGCCTGCCCCGACGGCTCGGTTCGTGTATTTGCCGGACTTATGGACATCATGGACGACGATGAACTTCTCGGCGTGATCGGACATGAAGTGGGTCACGTTGCTCACAAAGACTCTAAAAACGCTTTCCAGCGTTCACTCCTAACCTCGGCTCTTAAAGATGGAATTGCATCAACCAATGGAAAAGCTGCCGCACTCACCGACTCACAGCTGTCAGCCCTTGGCGAGTCGTTGATGACTGCAACTTTCTCTCAAAAGCAGGAACGTGCAGCCGATGACTACGGTTATGAATTCCTCAAAAGCCACGGCAAAAATCCTATAGCAATGGCTAAATCTTTCAAGAAACTCAAACAACTTGAGGCAGAAGCCGGTGCTAAAAAATCAAGCAAAATCAACCAGCTTTTCTCTTCTCACCCCGACCTTGACGAGCGCATCAAACGTATGGAAGATCGCGCTGCTAAAGACGGTATCACTGAATAAAGCCCAATGGCACGCAAACGTAAAGAACTCCCCGTCTTAACCGACGTAAATATCACAGGAGTAGCCGCCGAGGGAAATTCTATCGCCCGTCATAACGATATGGTGATATTCATTCCTTTTGGTGCACCCGGCGATATTGCTGATGTCAAAATTGACCGCAAACGTAAAACCTACGCCGAAGGTCATATTGTAGATCTTAAGACACCGTCGCCTGTTCGTGTTGAGCCACGTTGCTCTCATTTCACCATTTGTGGAGGATGCCGTTGGCAACACCTGCCCTACTCGCTTCAAACCGAATGCAAACAGCAACAGGTCACCGACGCACTCACTCGCATCGCAAAAGTCGAGCTACCCGAAATTTCGCCTATTCTTGGTTCTGAAAACATCTGGGAATATCGCAACAAAATGGAGTACACATTTTCAAACAAATGCTGGCTTACATTTGAGCAACTGCGTAGTGGAGAGGAATTTCCCGACCGAGATGCAGCCGGATTCCATATTCCCGGAGCATTTGACAAAGTCCTTGACATCAAAAAATGCTATCTTCAGGACGACCTTGGCAATCAAATAAGACTTCACATCAAAGACTATGCAAAAAAACATGGTCTGTCGTTCTATGACCTGCGCGCTCAAACCGGTTTGTTGCGCACCCTGACGATTCGCATCGCATCGACCGGCGAAGTTATGATTGTTCTTTCGTTTGGCGAAGACAGTCCCGAAATAAAACCGTTACTTGACGACCTTGTAGCGACTTTCCCTCAAATCACATCGCTGCTTTGGACAGTCAACACAAAGGCTAATGACACGCTGACCGACCTCGACATTCACGTTCACTCGGGACGCGACCATATCATAGAACAGATGGAAGACCTCAAGTTCCGAGTTGGTCCAAAGTCGTTCTATCAAACCAACTCACGACAGGCTCTCAACCTCTATCGTGTCGCCCGCGACTTTGCAAACCTTAAAGGAGATGAACTCGTCTATGACCTCTATACCGGAACCGGCACAATCGCCAACTTCGTTGCCCGCCATTGCAAAAAGGTTGTCGGCATCGAGTATGTTCCCGAAGCGATCGAAGATGCTCGCGTCAACTCGTCAATCAACAATATCGACAACACGATATTCTTTGCCGGAGACATGAAAGACGTGCTGAATGCCGACTTCATAGCCACTCACGGACGCCCAGATGTTATGATTGTTGACCCGCCACGTGCCGGAATGCATCAAGACGTTGTAAACGTCATTCTTGAAGCCCGTCCGTCGCGCATCGTTTATGTAAGTTGCAATCCTGCAACTCAAGCCCGCGACCTCGCACTCCTCGATGTTGCCTACAAAGTTGACAAAGTGCAACCGGTCGATATGTTCCCCCACACCCATCACGTTGAAAACGTTGTAGCACTCTCGCTCAAAGAGTAATATTTTTCTAAAATAATAAGATTACTCCGGTAATCTCTTTTTATAAAACATTGAATGGTGACTATTTCAAAGATGTCGCCATTCAATGTTTTTAATTTATTACGTTTTCGGCTAAATTTTAATAAATACCATTTTATTGGGTTAATTATTATTAAAAATTATAAATCTCATAAACTTTTTTAA
>JAIDRE010000103.1 GCA_029061925.1 Muribaculaceae bacterium
GGGATAGCTCAGTTGGTTAGAGCGTCGGATTCATAACCCGGAGGTCCCGAGTTCAATTCTCGGTCCCGCTACAAAAGACAGCTTAAAAGGCTGTCTTTTTTGTTTTTTTGAAAAATAAACTTAACTTTGCATTATAGAATAAAAAACTTCAAAACTCATATATAAAATGCTTGAAAAAGAAACTCGTCAGGCAATTATAGCTTTAATGAATCGTGAGATTGTTCCGGCAATGGGTTGTACCGAGCCGGTTGCAGTTTCACTTTGTACTGCCAAATGTAATGAAACACTTGGATCAACTCCTGTCAGTATAAACGTCCGTCTCAGTGCAAATATTTTGAAAAACGCAATGGGCGTGGGAATACCCGGAACAGGTATGATCGGACTGCCGATTGCTATTGCTCTTGGTGTTATAATTGGTAAGTCGGAATATGAGCTCGAAGTGTTACGTGATGTTACACCCGACGCTGTTGAGAAAGGGAAAGCTCTGATTGATAGCAAAATCATCAATATTGCCCTCAAAGAAAATATTACAGAGAAACTCTATATTGAAGTTGAGATGACCGATAAAGACGGAAATCGAGCTGTTGCAGTGATTTCAGGTGGTCATACAAACTTCATTCGTGTTTCGCTCAACGACAAAGTCTTATTTGAAAAAGAAACTACATCAGCCGGAAGTGATTCTGATAACGATTTGAAGTTAAACTTCCGTATGGTATATGACTTTGCTATGACAACACCGATTGAAGAGTTGGAGTTTATTCTTGAGGCACGGCGACTCAATAAAAATATCGCAAAACAATCATTCCAGGGAAAATATGGACATTCGGTTGGACGCACTATTATGTGTCAGCGCGAACAGAAACTGATGGGTGACAGCATTTTCTCTCATATTCTTGCCTATACGACAGCCGCTTGCGATGCTCGTATGGGTGGTGTGCCCACAGCGGTGATGAGTAATAGCGGTAGTGGTAATCAGGGTATTGCCGCAACTATGCCGGTTGTCGTTTATGCCGAGGAAATGGGTGCTACAGAAGAACAAACCATTCGCGCACTGACATTAAGCCATTTGACCGTTATTTACATAAAACAGAGTCTTGGACGACTTTCCGCTTTATGTGGTTGTGTAATAGCCACAACCGGATCGGCTTGCGGTCTTTGCTATCTGATGGGGGGAAACTATGACGAGATTAGTGCTACTGCAAAAAATATGGTTGCCAATCTGACCGGTATGATTTGTGACGGTGCAAAACCGAGCTGCGCAATGAAGCTTTATAGTGGCGTTTCGACAGCTGTAATTTCAGCAGTTATGGCGCTTGAAGGTAATCACGTTACATCCGTCGAGGGAATCATTGATGATGATGTCGATAAAACAATCCAGAATCTGACCTGTATCGGGCGAGACGGGATGAACGAGACCGACCGACTCATCCTTGAGATTATGACCTCAAAGAAATAAATAGAATTAAACTAAAAAGATTAGGAGATAAAACCCGCTAACCGGTGTTTATCTCCTAATCTTTTTTATGGAATATCTTTAATTTATTGCTAACTCATTATTTGCAATGTCCTGAAACCATATCAATGCTTAGTAACATAAGGTGCAATTTTATTCGAGTAGTAATCTTTAGCATCTTTCCATCGGTAGTATGGACCTTCCACTGCTTTGAAAGGAAGTGTTACTTCTCTCTCGTTAAGGAGAACTTTGAAAAGAATATTATCGATATCCGTACTGTCATTCTTGCGATAGAAAATCATCTGTATATTACCTGCCATCGGTACAACCTGATAATCATGCCATCCGACTTCTCCAAGTAATTCGAGATCGTTGATCTCATTTCCAAGATTATCTATTTCCATGAGAGTTGCCAGCGGGAACACAACTGTATCGTGGTTATAACGCAGATTGACACTTGGATTTTTTGAGATAACAGCTGTATCAACACTTTCGATAATATCACATAAAAGATTAGATTGAGAGTAGGGCATACGGTTACCTGTCATTTTAGAATTTCCAGCATGTATGAACCAGTTAACGTTACGTTCAGCCCATCTTTCTCTTATCTCATCAATACTGAATACTTCGTCAAGAAGCCAAGGTTGATCTGAATGACTCTGAGCGTTTGCAAGTACAGAGAATAGACTGCTGAAGAGTTTTGTGCCGATACTGTCTTGTGCAAATTGAGGGTCATTGAATAGCTTGTTGAGATATTCGCCCTTATTGTCATGTTTCTTATTGAATTCCTTTTTCTCGTTTTTATCAGCATTTTTGCGAGCTTGCTCTGCACCCTCGTCGTCAGCATCCATATACCACATATCTCCTTTACTGGCATCAGTTTTAATGTTTACGTCCGGTACTTCGTTAAGGATACCCATCAGGCCGTTAAACATAGATAATATCGATCGGATCACAATCGTAGATTTGGCATTAATGTTTGTAGAGCTATTGAAAAGATCAGGATAATTCTGTGTCATACGTTTACCGATGCCCTGATGTTGAAGTGCTCCATTGTCAGAGAGTTCGCCTTCACGTCCTTGTGCTGCAGAATGAATTGATCGTACTGTCTCCAATACCTTTTTGCCCAATGGCGTCAGTTTACCGTTACGCTCGCCCTTCTCTAAAAGATCAAGAGCGCGGTCATATTGCTTGTAGCCAATAAGCCAACGACTACCGTGACGACCTGCATGCTCCATATGGAAAGGTTTAAATCCTTCAGGAGCCGGAGTCTGAGCCGGAGGATTCATATGTAGCCAAGGGTAACAATAATAATTACCGGCAGCCTCATGTGAGTCAATGTCTGCTAAAGTTGCTGTACCTGCAATTGTTCTGTTGTTAGCAATCTTTGTTTTTTCAGCCATGGTAGATTGTATGCAACTTAGCGTACATCCGGCAATCAGAAATGTTTTAACAATTTTAGAAAGTTTCATATTAAGTCATGTTATATAATTAGATTTTTTGATTCAAAGATCTATTGTTTAGCCTCTTATAATTTCAGTATCGGCTGAAACAATAGGCTTAGTGCTTTCGTCGGCACAAAGTACAACCAACAGGTTGCCGGCAAGGCGTGATTTCTGGTCTTCGCTGAATTTGACTTCCTCTTCATCCAGACGGGTAAGTGCCATTTTAACCATTGTAACTGCACCGTCAACAATTTTTTCACGGGCTGAAAGAATTGCCGATGCCTGTTGGCGACGTAGCATGACGGCTGCGATTTCGGGTGCGTACGCGAGATAATTGAGACGAGCTTCAACAACCTCGATTCCAGCCATAAACAATCGTTCGTTAATTTTTTGTTCAAGCAAGTCATTGATTTCATCACCGCCATCGCGAAGAGTTAAGTCTCCTTTTGACGCATCATCATTATCGTAGGCATATCGGCGGGTGACATCGCGTAATGCAGCATCGCTTTGGATACGGACGAATGTCTCAAGGGCACGGTCATTAACATGGCTGTTGGCTCCAAGCGATTGTGAATCAATATCAAAAATAGCACGATATGTGTCTTTGATACGCCATACAAGTACCATTCCGATTAGAACCGGGTTACCGATTTTGTCGTTAACTTTAATTGGCTCAATATCCATATTGTGCATTCTTAGCGACAGATGTTGACGTTTCATTAATGGATTAATCCAAAGATATCCGACTCGGCGACATGTTCCGGCATATTTTCCAAAGAAAATTAGAATTGTCGATTGGTTAGGCTCTTGAATTACAAATCCTGAAAGCATGAAAATGATTATTACAGCCATTACAAAAATTGCAATGCCATAATAAAACTTTTCATTTGCGATAAAACGAATTGTACAAGCGACCGTGAGAGTCGAAAGTGCAATTATAATTAGCCATGCCAAAAATCCGTTAAGCACCATTCCGGGGTATTCACGTTCTTTATTCTCCGAATTTTTATCGGGAATATTTACAGATGCGTTTTCAGCCATAATTAATCAGTTTTTATGTTGTTTTAAAGTCTTGTTTTAACAAAAAAGATTAAATTTGCACTATGCTTTGAATTATAAGATATGATGAAACAAATTTTGCTCAGATTACCCAAATGGTTGTTTTCAATAATCGTGCTTTTTGCGATTCTTTATTTGACCTTGGTTCCCAAGCCATTACCTGATACAGATATCAGATTGTTTCCTCATGTCGATAAAGTCGTTCATGCAATTATGTTTGGAGGTTTATATTTTTGCCTCGTTCTTGACTTTTTAAGAAATCGTGCTCGTCGCCATCAGAGCTATATTGTACCGTTCTCAATAAATATCACATTTATGGTATTATGTATTGCGCTCGGTGGTTTGATTGAACTTATTCAAAGTTGGCTCGGTTTCGGACGCAGTTGCGATATTTACGATTTTTATGCTGATACAGTGGGTGTGATATTGTTTGCTACGTTTTCTAAAAAAGTCGTATGCTCGTGGTTTAAATAATTCCTCTGAGTTCGTTGATGTCGCTGACGTTATGTCGCTGACAATAATCGTCAATTTCATCAACAATTTTTGCGGTCACAGCCGGATCAACAAAGTTATAAGTTCCAACTTGAATCGCAGTAGCACCAGCCATGATGAACTCTAAAGCATCTCGACCGGAGGTGATTCCACCAAGACCGATTACCGGAATTTTAACGGCTTTAGCAACTTGCCATACCATTCTGACGGCTATAGGGCGCACCGCCGGACCTGAAAGACCGCCCGTAATAGTTGAAAGGTAAGGACGTTGGCGTTCTACATCGATAGCCATACCAAGCATTGTGTTGATTAACGATACAGAGTCAGCACCTTCAGCTTCTACCGCCTTGGCGATTGAAGCGATATCAGTCACATTGGGCGAAAGTTTGACAATCAGAGTCTTGTCAAAGGCTTCTCTAACAGCTTTGGTAACCGAAGCCGCTCCTTCGCATGTTGTACCGAAAGCCATACCGCCTTGCTTAACATTGGGGCATGATATGTTAACCTCGATTGCATTTATGCGTTCGAGCGGAGCGAGTCGATGTGCAACTTCAACATAATCATCGATTGATGCACCGGAAACATTTACAATGATTTCAGAGTCTATGTCAAGCAGTGTCGGATAAATTTTGTTGATAAAATAGTCAACTCCTTTATTTTGTAATCCTACGGCATTCAACATTCCCGACGGTGTTTCTGCCATACGGGGATAGTCGTTGCCTTCTCGTGCATTAAGTGTAGTTCCTTTAACTATAAATCCGCCAAGGCGGTTAAGATCTACAAAGTCGGCAAATTCGGTTCCATACCCAAATGTGCCTGATGCGGTCAGTACCGGATTTTTGAGCTTCAGTGAGCCTATTTCAACATTTAATCTTGCCATGTCAGTTGATTTATTTCAAACACCGGACCTTCGGTGCAAACACATACATTACCTTTTGTCGTTTTTTCAACGCAGCACAAGCATGCCCCCACGCCACACGCCATCATATTCTCAAGCGAGACATAGCATTGGGTTGAGCTTTTACGTGCATTACGAGCAACTCCTTTCATCATTGGAGCCGGTCCGCAACAATAAATTCGATCAAACTTATCGTTCCAGACTTTGTTTTGGGTGACGAGACCGGGGTCACCTGCAGAGCCGTCATCTGTAGAAATATAGACTTTACCATATTCCTTCAGGTTGTCAATCATCAGAAGCTCATTTTTAGTGCGCGCTCCAATCAAATAATTGACATCAACACCTTTATCACATAAAACTTTACCAAGATAGAGGAGGGGAGCCGTACCGACGCCACCGCCAACGAGTAACACGCGTCCGATTGCATCTTCAACCGGGAATCCGTTACCCAAAGGCATAACCATATTAAGCACCTCTCCGGGCTTTAATGCTAACAGATGT
>JAIDRE010000104.1 GCA_029061925.1 Muribaculaceae bacterium
AATATAGCTTAAAAACAATTAAAATATAGATTGCTGAAAAAAATCCTTAATAAAATGAACAACATTAAAAAACTTTCGTTAATTTTGCAAAACATAGTCGGGCAATACCGACTACCACGACAAAACATATTATTTAACAATTTAAAATATAACAGATTATGTCAAAAGTTACAGTTGTAGGCGCCGGTAACGTAGGCGCAACTTGTGCAAACGTATTGGTGACTTCACAGATCGCCGACGAAGTAGTTCTTCTCGATATCAAAGAAGGCGTATCAGAAGGTAAAGCAATGGATATCATGCAAACTGCCAATATCCTTGGTCTTGAAACTCGTCTTACAGGTGTTACCAACGATTATGAAAAAACCAACAACAGTGACGTTGTTGTAATCACTTCAGGTATTCCCCGTAAACCCGGTATGACTCGTGAAGAACTCATCGGTGTTAACGCAGGTATCGTTAAATCGGTATGTGAAAACGTACTCAAACATTCACCCAACGCTGTAATCGTATGTGTATCTAACCCTATGGATACAATGACATACCTCATCCACAAAACTTCAGGTCTTCCCAAAAACCGTATCATCGGTATGGGTGGTGCTCTCGACAGCGCACGCTTCAAATATTTCCTTTCAATCGCTCTTGGTGCTAACCCCAAAGAAGTTGAAGGTATCGTAATCGGTGGTCACGGCGACACAACCATGATTCCTCTTACCCGCTACGCTGCATATCGTGGTGTTCCCGCTTCACAGTTCATTTCAGCTGAACAGCTCGCTACTGTAGCTGCCGACACTATGGTAGGCGGTGCAACCCTCACTAAACTCCTCGGCACTTCAGCATGGTATGCTCCCGGTGCAGCTGCTGCTCAGGTTGTTGGTGCAGTGCTCCACGATGAGAAAAAACTCATTCCTTGCTCAGCTCTTCTTGACGGCGAATATGGCGAAAAAGATCTTTGCATCGGTGTTCCCTGTATCCTTGGCAAGAACGGTATCGAAAAAATCGTTGAATTTGACCTCAACGACGAAGAAAAAGCCCTCTTCCACAAGAGCGCTGAAGCTGTTCACAACACCAACGCAGCTCTCGCAACCGCTCTCTAATCGACACTTCCAAACGGTCATAAATGAGACTTTTAGCGACAGTTTCAATAGCACTGACAATACTCCTTGCAAGTTGCAACGGAGGGGCTGCCGGAGGTTCGTCCGGCGTATCGCGTAAGCCCGATGTCTATGACCTGCCTGCCGATAAAAGTTTAGATAAAGCCGTTTCTGATAAAAAAATGTCAGTGGTCAGCTTCACGCTCCCCGACAACAAAGTCAGTGGAGTGGCTGACTCGATATTCCGCGTTGTATCGACCCGATTCCGCGATGTTAAATTCATCTCGGTCAATGTGAATCTCCACCAAGATTTACTTGACAAACTCAAGGTAGAGGCTGTTCCCGCCGTACTTGTCATCCGTAAGAACGGACAACGTGACTGGCACATCGGACCGATGACCTCAGACGAACTCGATGCCGTCATCAAAAACGCCTTGGAATAACCGACATTTTTATATATCATCCTATAAAAGAGCTATGCCATCCAATGGCGTAGCTCTTTTTTGTATAGGGGTGTGAAATAAAATTACACACTTTTGTGTTGTTTAATATGATAAATATATCTAATTTTGCACCGCAAACCGGTTGAAATCATCCGACCGGTGGAAAGAGTACATCTCCTTGGCAATTCGGTCGCGACGACTGAAAGAGATGGATCGGCGGTTCTTTCCGGGCGATTAAAGGCGCTCTCGTTCATTTAAATAGATTGCATCCCGATTGTAATATTTGACCTAACTGTTTGGGCGTGTCATATTCTCGCTATAGTGGCGTATTGTGACTGTGTCCCAACAAAAAAAGAACAAACATGACAAAGAAAAACAAGGATCAATCACTCGAAACTGAGCCGATTTTCATTGGTAAAATAATACAAGACGAACTCCGCCGTCAAGAACGGAGCGTGACATGGTTCAGTCGCAAAATCCATTGCGACCGACGCAATGTCTATGACATTTTCCGCCGAACTTCAATCGACACCGATCTACTCCTCTTAATAAGTTGGGTACTCAATGTTGACCTCTTCTCTCTCTATTCTAATCACCTACAATCTATTGATAATCAACAAATTACCCCCCCCTATCTGGCCGTTAATTATGTTGCCTGAAACTGAGGCGATTAGAAAAATATGACAGATTGAAAATGTAGTAGCGTACCCTTGGTGCGCCTCTCTTTCATGTGTTATTGGAAGTGCAATCCTCGCGGGACGTTAGCAGTGTGAAATAAAATGTCACAAAACCGAGAAAACATCCCTAATACTAAAACCTTAAATTTTCAATACTAATGCTTTAAATTTGCAATAGTATTGAAAGATAGGATAAAAATTTTTAACGCTCTACTAAATTTTTGAATTTTTTTTTATATATAAACGTATAAATATTTTCACATGGACAAAATAACAACACCCCGAGAACGGCTTCGCAAGATAATAAATGATGCTTATGAAATCTTCTGCCAGCAGGTTGTTGGTGGGGCAATTCAAATAGAAAATGAAGCCTCAATGCAGCTTCATCTCAGTAATATTTTGCTGCAGTTGGGACGCTTAAATGTATTTTCTCCTAAAGAATTTTTTAACATTGTTCTTGAGAAGAAAATCGAGCTTATTCATGAAACAGGCAAAAGTAAAAATAAGAAGGCGCGTGTCGACATCTGGGTAGAATATAAGAATAGTGATTCTTTAATATCAGCGGCCGCCATTGAACTGAAATTTCTAAAGAAAAGCGCAAATGCGGCAGTTACTGATGGACGTCATTCTGTATATAAAGATTTAGAAAATCTTGAGGAATATGCAATTTCAGTTGCTAATCCTGAGTTATATCTTTGTGAGATTGTGGCATCTACCAACTCTAATTTTATAGAAAATAAAGGGGAGAAGTTTAGTATTGGAAACGATACGATTATACAATCTTATACACAGAAAGATTCGACATATTGCAATATTAAGATCTCAAAACAATATGATCCTATAAAATGGGATGAATATGGAGATTATTCCTTCTTGAAAATACACCCTAAAGATTAATCACTTAAAAATCAAACAATAGACGTATGTCCATTCTTAACCAAGAGCAGCTTGACGCTCAAATTACCAGAGAGGTTGAAGTGGTAAACCCGATTAGAATCCATTTTCAAGATGTATTCAGAAAAGGAATCACTCCCGTTCTTCTGATCGATCCAAAAAACGAGATTGATGTAAGCAGCATTGCCGAAACTGATAAGGCACACTATATCGACCTGTCTCAGCCTCTCGACTATCCTACGATTTGCAGAATCGTTAAAGACGCAACTGCAATCATTTTCGACAACATCGACAAGATTCCTGAATCAGACGATAAGGAATACATTCAAAATCTTGTGAAATACGCTCTCAGAAATGAAGATGAAGTTCCAACTTCAAATAATACTTCAATATCATTCACCAACTATCGAGTTGGAGCCAGTTGCGCCAAGGATCCCGACTATCTCTATGAAGGCTCAGCCGCAATGCCCCTCACTCTTGTCGTCCCGGAATAAAAACATTTGTATAACCACTAATCTTTTTAATTATGCCAGCATTTAAGCATTGTTTCAGGGTGTGGCGCAGTTGCGATCGGAGGGTTGAGACAAAGCGGGTGATGTTGCTGTAGCGTTGACCGGTAGAGAAGCAATGGTTGAGGGAGTGCTCGAGCGAGGGGAGGGTTGTGCCTTTGGGGAGGATTGAAGTGAGTTGGGTGTCACCGGTGGCAATGAGGTATTTGATGAAGCCCTCGATGATGAACATTTCGGGATGGGCGGTATAGTCGATTGATTTGAAGATTGTTTGGGTAGATGTGGTTGTTTCAGGTTGGGGTGTTTCGACTTGTTCTTGCTCGGCAGCTTGTTGAGCTTGCATTTCTCGTTCGCGGGCTTCACGTTCTACCCGCGCTTTTTTAGCCTCACGGCGTTTGGCCATACGTTCGCGACGTTCGGCATCGAGAGCTACTTCGTCGGCAATCGAGCGCATAAATGTTCTGACTTCTTCGCCCATGAAACATGGGGGAGTCATACGTCCGTGGAACAGGAAGTCATAGAGAGCGATGATACATTTTTCGCGTTGAACACGGTGCATGTCGTCAAGTCGTTTAACCCAAGATTTTTTGAATACGATTTTATCCATAGTAAATTTAGTTTTTAGATTAAGAAGTTTGTTGATTAAATTTTCATGGTGCAAAGTTACGTTTGATAAACGTCAGTTTTTCGTAAAAAGGTAACAAATGGATGTGTGTTGATAATCAACAGATTACAATATTTCAGACGTAAATACCTTACATCCCCATACCACCTTAACAAACTGATTGGTAGGGGCGTACGGCTCGTGCGTCCACCATGCCAAGCGCGTGTTCTAAAAATCAAGAAATATGTCGTCGGCATTGCCGACTCATAACATGCCGAAGGTATGTCCCTACAACGCACTGTCAGTCAGGCGGATGAACGAGTGTCCATCCCTACAAATATACCGAAGGCATATTCCTGTCAGTCAATGCGTTATATTATACTCTACTGTCAAAATGAGCGTAGATGTTAGCTTATGAGTGGTTTAGTCAATGGTTATCAGGAGGATGGCGAGCATGGTGATAATGCCGGTGAGGACTGCGATGTCGATTGTGCGGTAGGGGATTACGTGGTTGTTGAGGTGGAGATAGCGTTGTTTGGGGCGTGCGCTTTTCATGTCGCCATCGACCATTTTCCATACTATGGCGCGGGCGGCAAAGAAGACCATAAGACCGATTATCGAGCCGACAATGGCACCGACAAGAAGGTCTCCGGGGTAGTGGACGCCGAGATAGACACGTGAATAGGAATTGACAGCCGCCCAGATGAATATGAACCATTTGAGACGCGATCCGCGCCATATACAGGCAAGAATGGTTGCGAGCGCAAATGAGTTGGCGGCGTGACACGACGGGAAGCCGTAACGTCCTCCGCGATAATTGTTTACGATGTGAACAAACTGGCTTAAAGGATTCTCAAGATTGGCGGGTCGCAGTCGCTCAAATAACGGGCGGCAAAGAGTGGCACAGAATTGGTCAGCCAATAAGATACATAAGCCGACGGCGATTGTCCAGGTGATTGCAATGCGCAGGTTGAATGACCGGAATGTGGCGACAAGTATCGCAAAATACATCGGTACCCAGATGAATCGACCTGAGAACATAAACATCGCACGATCCCAGAACGGCGAGTGGAATCCGTTGAAAAACAGAAATACTTCCTGGTCTATGTCGAGTAAAAATTCAAGCATTTTATGATATGTTTAGCGCGAACTGAGGTCGCGATAGAGAGTTTGTAAGTAGCTTTTTGATTTATCGTTTAGCGTGGAATCGCCTTGCTGATAGATTGTTCGGTCGGCTTCGAGGTCATAGATGGTTTCGCCGTCGGGTGTAGTCAATCCGATTTGCCCTTTTGAAGAATAGAAAGCATATCGGGGCGATGTCGGGTCGAGCAGGTCGTGGCTGAACTTGAATTTAGATGAGTTCAATCCAAGCATACCGGCAATGGTTGCCGCGATGTCGGTTTGAGAGCCGATTGAATGGTTTCTGCCGGTCACGTTTAGTGCGCCACCGGTGATTATCAGCGGAATCTGACGCTCGGCTTTGAGGTTGCCGAGATTGGTCGGATATGCGCCGTAGTGGTCGGGCACAAGTATAATCAGCGAGCTTGACCAGTTGTCGGTTGAATGAAGCCGGTTAATAAACGATGTCACGCAGCTGTCGGTGTAGGCAAAGGCTGTGACTTGTTTAGGCTCGTCGTCAGATCGTGGCGAACGTGCAACGTCAAACGGTTCGTGACTGCTTGATGTCTGGATAGTTATGAATCGTGGGTGAACGGTGTCGTAAGGTTGCAACTCGGCTTGGACTTTATCAAAGAGAGCGGCATCGGGTGCCCCCCATTTTGAAAGTCGTTGGCTAATCGGAAAGTCGGTGTCGCCAACGATGGTTTTGTAGCCGGTCGAGGCGAGGTAGGCTTTCATATTGGTGAAATTGGGGTCGCCTCCATAGTAATAATGTGAGGTGTAGCCGGCATCGTTGAGCATCGAGGCAATCGAGGGGAGCGAGGCTGCACGGGTAACGCTTTTCATCACGCTCGTTGTCGGCTGTCCCGGATAGCCGCTCAAAATGGCGGGAATACCGCGGTCGGTGCGGAAACTTGATGCGTAAAAATTGTCAAACAGCAGTGCATTGCTGTTGGCTATGCTATCTAATCCGGTTGCTATGTTTTCGCCACCGAGCGAGCCGAAAAGATGGCTTGAAAAGCTTTCAAGTATAATCAGATATATGTCGGGGCGGCGGCTTTTAAGAGGAACAGTGACAACTTCTGCTGAGTCGGCAACGACAGGTTTATTTAGTTCATCGAATAGCTTTTGGGTTAGTTGGTCGTCAAAAAATCGGAATTGGTCGGCAACGTTGTCGGCATGAGCCATTGAATACATGAGGCTGAACATCGGGTTGACGGCTGCATGGTTGAGCCGTGTGTCGTCGGTGTAGTAAGCTGAACTAAGGTTCATTGTTGCGACGGTAAACCCTCCGCGCATCGGTACGAAAAGAAATGCGGTCAATAAGCCAAGGCAAATTGTCGAGACAACCTGCTGTTTTTTTTCGGGATGACGTTCAAACGGAACTTTGCCTGATGCAATGAATAGCCACATTGTTATTAGTGTGGTCAATACAATCAAAGAGAGTGCTCCCCCTATGAACTGCCACCCGGTAACGCTCGCAAGGGCGAGTTTGGGCGACGATGAGAAGTAGAAAAGGGGCGTAGTGTCGAGCTTGAATCCCCAGTAAGGGTAAAGCATTGTGTCAAAAATAAACGTTGCCGCTATTAAAAATGAAATAACGGCAAGGTATATTTTGAGCGTGATAGAAATGACTTTGTGATGTTTAACCCATTGATCAACAATCAGCAGAAGACATGGAAAAACAGTGAGATAGGCTGTCATAGAGCAGTCCATCGCAAAGCCGGCTTTGACAACGCGGAACCAGTCGGCTAAGCCGGTATGGCTATAAACTGAATGGTTTATGGCAATGAAAATCGGTTTCATAATCATCCATACGGCAACAATGGCTGCGTAAAGGCGAATGATTAATATGATTGACCGATTAATCATTGATGTTTCGGGTAAAATTAAACGTTGAAGCGGAAGTGCATGATGTCGCCGTCCTGTACGATATATTCTTTACCTTCAACGGCGAGTTTACCGGCTTCTTTGACAGCTGTTTCGCCACCGAGGGTGACATAATCGTCATATTTGATGACCTCGGCGCGGATAAAGCCTTTTTCAAAGTCGGTGTGGATGATCCCGGCACACTGAGGTGCTTTTGAACCGCGCATGAAGGTCCATGCTCTGACTTCGTCGGGCCCGGCGGTGAAGTAGGTCTGAAGGTCGAGGAGTGCGTAGGCGGCACGGATAAGACGGCTGACGCCTGACTCCTGGAGACCGATTTCATTGAGGAATTCCTGGCGTTCTTCCCATGTGTCGAGTTCGGCGATGTCGCTTTCGGTCTGAGCAGCAACAACGAGGATGCCGGCACCTTCATCTTTTACAGCCTCACGGACAGCCTCGACGTATGCGTTACCGTTGGCCGCAGATGCATCATCGACGTTGCAGACATATAGGACAGGTTTGTTGGTGAGCAGGAACAATTCCTTGGCATATTTTTGTTCGTCGGC
>JAIDRE010000105.1 GCA_029061925.1 Muribaculaceae bacterium
GTACAACCCCGGTCGCAAGCAACGAACTGAACAACCTCCTAAAATTGAAATCCCAAGTAGATTCAGATGAAAGATAGTTTTATTTTACTAATAATCGGCATTATAATAGGCTTTGGCTTGTGCGGTCTAATGTCGAAGTGCAACGATCATCACGTTACACCCGACATCGACACGGTCAGCGTTAAGGTGATTCACGATACCATTCTTGACACTGTGCCCGTTCCCGCCGAGGTTCGGCAGGTCGGCTCGGTTGTGGCGCATTTGCCGATTGCAAATAATAAGGTGTTAGACAACAGCGAGTTAACCGACACGGTGAAATTTGATGCAAATAAAGATAGCGTGGCGGTACTCGTTCCTATCGAGCAAAAGGTGTTCACAGATTCGACTAATTACAGAGCGGTTATATCCGGCTACAATTTGAGCCTCGATACGATGCAAGTATTCACACGTCGAGAGTACATCACTGAACGCATCAAGCCTCCCGCGAAACACTGGGGTTTATCCGTCGGCGTTGGTGCCGTGGTCGGAACCGATATGAAAGTACGACCGGGCATATTTGTCGGCGTAAGCTATACGTTTCTAACGTTCTAACATTTCTTTTTGCCATTTTTAATTATTGGTTTATAAATTTCTGAATCAAAACCCCGACCGTCCGTGAGGATAGCCGGGGCTTTACTTATATAAATATATTGAAAGTTGCTTATTGGTTGCTTATTGATAAAATAAAAACCTCTAAATATCAACTACTTAGAGGTTTAAAAAAGTACACCCGAGGGGAATCGAACCCCTATCAAGAGAACCGGAATCACTCATTCTATCCATTGAACTACGGGTGCAAGTCGCGAGTTAATAAAAAATGTTATAAGCTCGTTTTCGACGTGCAAAATTAATTTTTTTTTTGTAGTTTTGCAAGAATCATTTGAATATTGTACAATGCACGTCAAGATAGAACAATCGTGGAATTCTCTGTTAAAAGACCAATGGGATTTACCTTATTTCGCTAATCTTGTTGATTTTGTAAAACATGAATATGCCACAAAAACAATTTTTCCACCTGCATCCAAAATATTTGCAGCCTTCGACTCTTGTCCCGCCGACAAGGTCAAGGTTGTTATAATCGGACAGGATCCGTATCACGGACCGGGACAAGCCAACGGGCTGTGTTTTTCGGTTGCACCGGGAGTTCCTCTGCCTCCGTCGCTTGTCAATATTTTCAAAGAAATCAGCGACGACATGGGTAAACCGATGCCCGATTCAGGCGATTTATCACGTTGGGCAGCACAAGGAGTACTTCTTCTCAACGCCACTCTAACCGTTGAAGCTCATCGTGCCGCATCACACCAAGGTCACGGATGGGAATCGTTTACCGATTGTGTTATCTCGCGTCTTTCATCAAATTACCAAGGTATCGTATTCTTACTTTGGGGTAACTACGCAATCTCAAAAAAGCGATTGATCGATGAGTCAAAACATCTTGTTTTAACATCTGTTCATCCATCGCCACTCTCTGCCTATCGAGGATTTCTCGGTTGTCGCCACTTTTCAAAAGCCAATCAATATCTCACATCAATCGGCAAAAATCCAATTGATTGGTAGTTTATAAAATGCTCAATAAACTGATTGTAACCATAATAACATTTTTGGCAGTCGCTCATCTTTGCGTGGCTCAATCTGTTATGCCTAAAACAGTTATTACTTCTGTTAATGGTAAACCAATGGTTCCGGCGGTGCTTCACACCAATAGCAACGATTCGTTGACCATCAGTTTTGACCTTCTCGAACCCGATTTACGTTATGTCAGAGCATCGCTCACACCTCTCACACTTGATAACAAGCCGTCGCAAATGGCAGAAATTGAATTTCTCCCCTCGTTCAACCGAGCCGAGGTCACTGATATAGAAAACTCACAATCGACAGTTACGACATATACTCATTATAAATTTATATTGTCAGGCGAAAACTTACTCCCAACTCATAGCGGGAATTATCGTCTCGATTTTGTTGATGATGACCAACCGTCTGACACTATTTTGAGTATACCGTTTTGTGTGGCAGAGTCAAACGCATCGTTTTCAACAGCTTTAACTTCGGCAACTGACCTGAGCTTCAATCAAGGACAGCGTCAGCTTTCGCTTCAATGCAATATCGACAAGTCAATCGTCAATCTAAACTCCAACGACATTTCATTAGCCGTTTTCATTGACGGTCAACCGGTTGCATCAGGTATTCATCCGACTCGTCTCGACGGTAATCGTGCCATATTTGAACATCAGCCCGCACTCATATTTAATAATGGTAACATCTGGCGCAGATTTGACATCACCGACTCATACTATCCCGGGCATGGCATTTTACTAATCCAGCAGACACCCGACGGCAACCATCGATTTTTAACCGAAAAAGATGTGCCTCGTGTTGACACTCAATATCAAACCGACGGCACCCTTTACGGCGGTTATATTATCGATTCACATATCGGTGTGCCCGAAACAAATGCCGACTACTGTGACGTTGTTTTCACACTCGACATCCCGTTTATGCCAACCACACCGGTTGCTATTCGTAGCGATTTCACCAGATATATGCCAGGTGGTGTACTTCCAATGTCTTTCGACTCTATATCAAACAAATATAAAGCCTTCACCAATCTCAAACAAGGCGTATATAACTACCAATATTTAGTTGGGAATCCTCTAAAACCTGACTCAATCGAAGGCAACTTTAACGAAACTCCTCATCGTTACGACCTTCTGCTCTACTATACATCCCCGACCATACGATACCCTCGCATAATCGGATACCACTCATTTATATATAATGGAAACTGAATCAACCGAAGAAATCATGCTTGAAATAAAAGATACACTCGTTTCGCTCGACCTTGCCGAACGCTTTTTCTGCTGTGACCTTGAAAAATGTCTCGGTCAATGCTGTATTGAAGGTGACGCCGGCGCCCCGATTACTGAAGAAGAACAAGCCAAAATTGAAAAGCTACTCCCCGAAATTTGGGATGACCTTCTTCCTGCCGCCAAAAGCGAAATCGAAGAAAACGGCGTAGCCTATATTGATGAAGAGGGCGATCTTGTCACATCAATCATCGACGGTAAAAACTGTGTTTTCACTACCTACGGCGAGGGCGGAATGTGTCTTTGTGCAATTGAAAAAGCATATCGCGAAGGTCGTGTCGATTTCAAAAAACCGTCATCATGCAGCCTCTACCCTGTCCGTTTGACCAAATACCCATCATTCACTGCAGTAAATTATCACCGTTGGAAAATTTGCCGATGCGCCGAAGTTCTTGGACGAGCCAATAACATCAGACTTTACCGTTTTCTTGAAGGTCCGCTAACCGACTATTTTGGCAAAGAATGGTATGACGAACTCACTTTGGCATGCGAAACCTATCTCGAACAATATGGTTCCAACGACTAACAAATTCAAACTCTCCTCTGATCATGAAATTTCTACTTTCTCTCCTGACGCTTATCTCCGCTCTGACAGTCAAAGCCGACATTGCAAACGAAGGCATTTATCTTCGCATAGTTGACGATGCCGATGCCGCACTTAAAGCCGGTGATTTTGCGCGTGCTGAAAAACTTTACACCGAAGCTATGGACCTGCAACCCGAAAATCCGGGTAACATCCTTTTGATGTCAAATCTCGGTATGGTTCGCTTTTATATGGGGCAAGACTCACTCGCGCTCGTCACTCTCGACCGTGCCCACTCAATCGCACCACGATCGACCACAATTCTCAACAACCGTGCAAGAGTGCGACTTGTCAATGGATTAGCTGCTGAAGCACTTGAAGACTACAACCTTGTCATTGAAATTGCCCCCAATCAAGCCGACCCTTATTTTTATCGTGGAATGATTGAATTGTCAGGAGGTATGATTAAACAAGCCGAAGAAGACTTTGCAACGCTCGAAAAACTCGACCCCGACGGCGAAAACACCCAGCTTGCCAGGGCTCGACTGTTAGTTATCCAGCAGCAATATGGCAAAGCAATCCCATATCTTAATCGACTGATAACTAAGGAAAAGTCATCAGACTATCTTGCCTCGCGAGCACTTTGCAACCTTATGACCGGCAATCTTGGTGAAGCTGCCGAAGACATCGCCGACGGAATCGAACTCGACCCTAACGACGGTATGCTTTACCTATATCGAGCATTGCTCAACAAGCAACGCTATCAAACAAAACAGTCTAAATTAGACGGTCAGAGAGCCATCGAATTAGGAGTTAATCCAAAGACTGTTGAATCGTTTCTCAAATAACTTATCTACATTTCATAAAATTGTAAATAACTTTTGACAGGAGCGTAACTTCTTTTTCAAACTTTTTTTTTAATTTTGAAATCGAAAATTTAAACTTGAATAGACCAAATTATACATGATTCCCTTTGTCCATCTACACGTACACACTCAATACTCGCTGCTCGACGGTCAGGCATCAATCAAAGCATTGGTTGACAAAGCAGTAGCCGACGGGATGCCCGGTATTGCCGTGACCGACCACGGTAATATGTTCGGCATAAAAGAATTTTTCAATTATGTTGAAAAAATCAACGGCAAGACAAAGGGAGCAATCAAAGATTTGAAAAAAGAGCTTGAGGCTCTCCCTGATCAAGAATCACCTGAAGCCGCTGAAATCAAAGAAAAAATCGCACAGACCGAGAAGAAGTTTTTCAAACCTATTTTCGGTTGCGAGATGTATGTTTCAGAGTCAAGCCATTTAGAGAAAAACGACAAAGGTCGTCACCTTATCGTTCTTGCCAAGAATCAAACAGGCTATAAAAACCTCATCAAACTGGTATCAAAAGCGTGGGTCGATGGATATTACTATCATCCTCGAACCGACCACGCCGAACTCGAATCACACGCCGAAGGTCTGATCGTTTGCTCAGCCTGTCTTGGTGGAGAACTTCCAAAACTTATTTTGGCTGGCAACCTTGACGAAGCCGACCGCCGTATCAAATGGTATAAGAGTGTTTTTGGCGAAGACTATTACATTGAGCTACAACGTCATAAAGCGTCAACACCGCGTGCCAACCACGAAGTTTACCCTCTGCAATGTGAGGTAAACGAAAAGCTCATCGAACTTGCCCGTGCCAACGATGTCAAGTTGATTTGCACAAACGACGTTCACTTTGTAAACGAAGAAGACGCTGAAGCACACGACCGCTTGATTTGTCTCTCGACCGGTAAAACCGTGTCTGACGCCGACCGCATGCTCTATACCAAACAAGAATGGATGAAAACTACCGAAGAGATGAACAACCTCTTTGGCGACATTCCCGAATCGTTGGAAAATACGGTTGAAATCCTTGACAAAGTTGAGACATACTCTATTGACCATGGTCCTATCATGCCCAACTTCGCCATTCCCGAAGATTTTGGTACTGAAGAAGAATACCGCAGCCGCCTGACCGAAAAAGATCTCTTTGACGAGTTCACCCGTGACGAAAACGGTAACGTTGTAATGTCGCAGGAAGATGCTGAAGCCAAGATAAAAAAACTCGGTGGCTACGAAAAACTATATCGTATCAAGTTTGAGGCAGATTACCTGCGCAAACTTGCCTATGACGGAGCAGCCAAACGCTACGGCACTCCCCTACCTAAAGACATTGACGAGCGCCTCAACTTCGAGCTACACATTATGAAGACAATGGGTTTTCCCGGCTACTTCTTGATTGTGCAAGACTTCATCACGGTTGCACGTCGCGACCTTGATGTCAGCGTTGGACCCGGACGTGGTTCGGCAGCCGGCTCGTGCGTTGCATATTGCCTCGGGATTACCCAGATTGACCCTGTAAAATATGACCTCCTTTTTGAGCGTTTCCTGAACCCCGACCGTATCTCACTCCCCGATATCGATATTGACTTTGACGATGACGGCCGTGCCGACGTACTCCGCTACGTTACCCAAAAATATGGCGAAGAAAACGTTGCCCATATCATCACCTACGGTACAATGGCTGCAAAATCGGCTATTAAGGATGTGGCTCGCGTAGAAAATCTGCCGCTTCCCGAGAGTGACCGACTTGCCAAACTCATCCCTGCCCACATGCCAATGGTTGACGGCAAGGAGGCAAAAACCACACTTTCAAACTGTTATGAACTACTCGATGAATTTAAGACCGAGCTCCACAGCACCAATCCGCTCATCGTCGAGACACTCAAATATGCACGCCAGCTTGAAGGTAACGTCCGCAACACCGGCGTACACGCTTGTGGCGTAATCATTTGCCGTGACCCGATTACCGATTGGGTGCCTGTTTCAACAGTTGTTGACAAAACAATTCCGGGTCCCGAAGGACGTCAGCTCGTAACTCAGTATGAAGGTCGAGTAATTGAGGAGACAGGTCTTATCAAAATGGACTTCCTCGGACTTAAAACCCTGTCTATCATAAAAGAAGCCGTTAAAAACATCAAAGAAACTCGTGGCATCGACCTCGATATAGACAATATTCCTATTGACGACCCCAAAACCTACCAACTTTATTGCGAAGGCAAAACGACCGGTACATTCCAGTTTGAATCTGCCGGTATGCAAAAATATTTGAGAGAACTTCAACCCTCAACGTTTGAAGACCTAATCGCGATGAACGCTCTCTATCGCCCGGGACCTATGGACTATATCCCCGACTTTATCGCCCGTAAACACGGACGGTCACCTATTGTCTATGATATTCCCATCATGGAGAAATATCTTAAAGACACCTATGGCGTAACCGTTTACCAGGAACAGGTCATGCTACTTTCGCGTCTTCTTGCCAACTTTACCCGTGGTGAGAGCGATACACTTCGTAAAGCGATGGGTAAAAAGCTCATTGACAAGATGAACCACCTGAAAGGAAAATTCCTCGAAGGTGGACAAGCCAACGGTCACAAGCCCGAAGTCCTCGAAAAAATTTGGGCTGACTGGGAAAAATTTGCATCATACGCGTTCAATAAAAGTCACGCAACCTGCTATAGTTGGGTGGCTTTCCAGACTGCTTATCTTAAAGCCAATTACCCGGCTGAATACATGGCTGCCGTTCTTAGTCGAAACCGTTCGGATATCACTAAGATTACCGGCTTCATGAACGAATGTAAGTCAATGGGAATCACCGTAAAATGTCCCGACGTGAACGAATCGGTCAGCAACTTCGGTGTCAATAAAGAAGGTGACATCCGTTTCGGACTGTCAGCTATCAAGGGCGTAGGCGACAACGTTGTGCAACAGATAATCGAGACCCGTAAAAAAGGCGGTCCGTTTGAATCAATCTACGACTTCGTTGAGCGTGTTCCCTATGGAGCGGTCAACCGCAAGACCTTTGAAGCACTCGCCTATTCAGGTGCATTTGACTGTTTCAAAGACTTCAAACGCGAAGCTTATTTCTCTAAGAATAACCGAGACGAAACATTTGCCGAACAACTCCTACGCTACGGTCAGTTGTTCCAACAGGAAGCCAATAACAACGAGGCTTCGCTCTTTGGCGATGACGACCCGACAATCAACACCGCCGGACGTCCGCAGTGCAAACCTGCCGTTGAATGGAACAACGCCTACAAGCTTGAGCGCGAGCGCGAGTTGGTCGGACTTTACCTGTCTGCTCACCCCCTCGACCCATATTATATGGAGCTCAACTTCGGTTGCATGACAATCGCCGACTTTGAAAAGGCAGAAAAGAAGCCCGGCACAAAGATTGCTATCGGCGGACTTGTCGTTGACTTCCAGAAACGTGACACCCGTCGTGGTGGCAAAATGGGTATTCTTAAAATCGAAGACTACACCGGAACATACGATGTCAAATTCTTTGACGATGACTACTATAGATATATGAACTTTGGTGAGCCGGGTACCCCCGTGTTTGTTGAAATGTCATTCTCCGAAAACCGCTATCGTCCCGAGGAAATCAGATCATCAATCAACACAATCGACCTGCTCTCAAAGCTAAAGGGCAAGCTTCTCAAAGGAATAACCATTGATATCGACACCGGTTCGCTTTCCAACGCAATGATCGACCTGTTGGTTGATAAAGCCAATAAACCGGGCGATAACACCGGATCTTTGACCTTCAACCTGTATGACGGAACGCTAAACCGTACAATTAAGCTTGATTCATCGATTCGCATTCCTCTCACGCGTGATTTAACCGATATGCTCGATGACCTCAACCTGAAATATCGTTTTGAAAACAACTAATTTATATACTATTTTAAATCTAAACAATTATGGCTTTTACCTTTACTGACGAAAACGTCGAAAAAGAAATCGCTACCGGCAAACCTATTGTCGTAGACTTCTGGGCTACTTGGTGTGGTCCTTGCAAAGCAATTGCTCCTATCATTGATGAACTCGCTGCCGAGTATGAAGGACAGGTTCTTATTGGCAAATACAACTGTGACGAAGAAAACGACTTCGCTTCAGCAAACCGTATCATGTCAATTCCCGCTCTCCTTTTCTACAAAGACGGTAAAAAAACCGACATCCGCATGGTAGGCGCTCAATCTAAAGCTGCTATCGAAGAAAAAATTAAAGAACTTATCGCTCTTTAAAAAAATACTTATCCATAATTCTTAAGAGTTGGTGTGTCAAACCGTTGGCACACCCTTTTATCTTTTATATCATATCAAACCGGTCACTATCAAGCAATGAACAGCAAAATCAAAGGCTCAATTTACGGACTTTTTTCAGCAGCATTCTATGGCATGAATCCGTTGTTTACCCTTCCGCTATACGCTGCGGGAATGACAACTAACTCGGTTTTATTCTGGCGCTATCTTTTAGCGTTACCGATTCTTGCCATTATGGTCAGAATGCGCGGTCAAAGTCTAAAAATAGGGCGCAAGCTCATCTTCCCCGTGATTGCACTCGGACTTTTGATGGGTTACTCATCGCTCGCTCTATTCTTGAGCTACCGATATATGGATGCCGGCATTGCATCATCACTGCTGTTTGTATATCCGTTGATGGTTGCACTGATAATGACATTCTTCTTCCACGAAAAACTGACATTACAAACCATTCTCTGTCTTATTATGGCAGGAGGCGGAATTTATATGCTTTATACGGGAGGTTCATCGGGCTCAATGCTTTCAGCTGCAGGAACTTTACTCGTTATGTCGTCGTCCCTCTCATACGCCATCTATATCGTTTGCGTTAACTTCCCGGTAATACGTCAGATACCAACTGTTGTTCTAACCTTTTATGTAATAGCTTCGGGATGGTTGATTTTTGGTGCATCGGCACTCATCGAAGGCAATCTCGACATGCCTTCATCGCCAACCCTTTGGCTAATCACAATCGCGTTGTCGCTTTTGCCGACCGTTGCTTCATTGATTCTTACAACAATGTCAATCCAAACAATTGGTTCTACAGCAACAGCCATTCTCGGTGTATTTGAGCCAGTTACAGCTCTTGTTTTCGGTGTACTTGTGTTTGGCGAACACCTTTCAGTATCCGACATCATCGGACTGATTCTCATTTTAGTAGCCGTATGCACGGTTATTGGTGGCGAAAATGTCTCTCACCAACTTTTGCGCATCAAAAAGCTTTTTCCTAAACGTAAACGAGGTAATTAATCCTTGAAATTAGGCGAATAGCTAAATTGCTCGCCATTCATGCGGTCAAACACCTTGTGACCTGCAACGTATGTTGCACTTACAAGATTTCCCGGCGACAGCGTGATTAGCGCAAACAGCTTTTCAAAAATATCCAAAGCATAGTTCAATCGCCAGGAAGTAAAGCTATCAGGATTAAGGCTAACAACAGCCAAATCAGCCTCATATCCGGGCTTAATTGAACCAATTTTATCTTCTAAATGCAATGCTTCGGCACCTCCGCGGGTTGCCATATATAAACTATGTATTGCATCAAGGTTGTGAGAACCTATCATCGCAACTTTGTAGGCATCGGCAAGCTCGCGGATGATTGAAAATCCGGTGCCACCGCCAATATCTGATCCCATTCCGACCTTCACGGGACGAGACGGCTCCATTGCTTCCCAATACTTAAATTGACCGCCACCTAAAAACAAGTTTGACGACGGACAATGAATAGCCGCACAATCCTTGTCGTGCAGAATTTGCCACTCATCTTCGTTAACCACACAGCAATGTGCCATAACCGTCAGATGGCCAAGCATTCCGAAGCAGTCATAAACCTCAGCATAATTCTTAATGTAAGGGAATAATTCTGCGACCCATTTCACCTCCTCTACCGACTCGTCAAGATGGCTATGGAGATAAACACCACGGTCAATATATTTTTGATAAAGTTCGCCGGCAAGTCTGAGCTGACGAGAAGTTGATGTTGGTGCAAATCGCGGTATAACAGCATATAACTGACGTCCTTGTCCGTGCCATTTATTCAAAAGATGTTCAGAAATCTCAACGGATTCCTCAGCCGATTTATCACACAACGATGCCGGAACATTTCTGTTTTGAAGCACCTTTCCCGAAATCATTCGTGTATTATATCGCATCGACTCCTCAAAAAAAGCATCGACACTCTCTTCAAACGTTGTAGCAAACACATTGGCGGTTGTCGTTCCGTGGCTTAATATCTGGCGGAAGAATACCTTAGCGGCAGTTTCTGCCACTCGTTTATCTTTAAATTTTGATTCAGTAGGGAACGTATATTGGTTGAGCCAATCAATTAACTTGTTACCAAATGAGCCGATTATCGATGATTGAACATAATGAGTATGACAATCAATAAAACCGGGCATAATCACCGAGTTACGATAAACATCTATATTGCCAATCGGCTCATTCCGTTCTATTACCGTTTGATAGTCACCGACATCTACAATATGTCCGTTAGTAATAACAATCAGACCATCCTTAATAAAATCGTAACATTTATCAGGAGCGTTAAGAAAAGGATTATCTTTAAAGGTCAGAATAGAGCCTCTAATACCCTTTAACTCTTTATTATTATATTCTTTATTTTCGATTGGTTCTTTTGACATAATGTAGATGCTTAGACTTTTAAAGTTATGTTTAGAACGTCTTGCGGCACAATTAGTCGTAACGATTCCAAATATCAAACAACCTCGACCACAATTTTGTTCATAAATTTTTAATTATAATTAAACCATTTGCCCTTTTATGTTGTCTTATTAGTATGAAAACAAAGATTTTACTGTCACTTATGCTCTCCGTGCTGTTTTTAACAGCTAAAGCCGATGGTCCTCACAACGAGTCACTGTCCTATGATATCATGTTTAAATGGGGGCTCATCAATAAAAATGCAGGCAACGTTACCCTCGATACAAAACTCGGTAATGATGGCACGTTCTCATCTGTACTTGTTGGGAAATCAGCCAAATGGGCGGACAAATTCTATACCGTTCGCGATACACTCATGGGTACAGTTGTAATTGACGGTCTCAAACCTGTTTACTACGAAAAAATTTCTCACGAGGGTGGCGAATTTAAGCGCGACATCATCAACTATCAGCGTTCAGGTAATACTGTTACCGGAAACTGCGACCGATACAAGCAAAAAAAAGCCGGGCAACCGATTGTTTACAGTCAAAATTTGCTCTCGGCTAACGGATATACCGTTGATATGTTGTCATCGTTCTATTACATGCGCTATCTCGACTACACCAATATGAAACCCGGTGACTCGGTGACGATGAATATTTTTTCAGGAAGTAAAAAGGAAATTCTTCATATAACATATCAGGGTCAGCAAACTGTTTCGATTAATGAGACAACTTCTCGCAACTGTTATGCCATAACATTTTCATTCACCTCAGAGAAAAATGGTAAAGTCAAAACAAGCGACGACCTCTATGCTTGGATTTCAACCGACTCAAGTCGTGTACCCGTAAAAATGCAGGGTAAACTGCCAATAGGCACCGTACAAGCATTCCTTACAAATTACGTTGAGCAATAAACGTAAAATTTTGGCATTATTTTTTTCGCTTATTAGCATCCTGTATCGAAAAAGTATCAGCTTTTATTCGTATCTTTGCAATTAAAACGCAAAATACTCTATTTTTTGATACAAACCCTTCATGAGTTCATATAATCCCAACGAATACGACCCTTCAGTAATTGATTCTGACGATATTTATACCCATCCCGAACGAATGGGTGGACACGAACGTTCAACCGGACCTGTTCAAGATTTAGATTCATATCTAAGTTCCGACTCTCCACGCGTTCATCGTCAACCAGAAACTGAACAGGAGCCGCGTCGCACCGCGCCAAAACAAAAGGTTCGAAAACCGAAGACCGAAGATGATGGTCCCGGGTTCTTTAAAAGCATTGCAAATTTCGTTACCGACCGACGCACTCACGGTGCTATCGGTATCGGTTTGATCTTGTTTTCGGCTTACGTACTAATTGCATCTCTATCTTATTTTGTTACAGGACGCCACGATCAAAGTGCAATAACATCGCATTCTATCGAACATCTGGCTGTAAATGGTGGAACAGAAAACATTGGAGGTCCTACAGGTGCAGTTCTAAGCCAAGTGGTTTTGACAAACTCTCTTGGTCTTGGAGCTGGAGTTATTATCTTCTACCTGATTGTAATCGGACTTGCACTTCTCCGTGTCAGAAAGATTAACTTCTGGTCGTTGACTTTCAAATGTCTGCTTATAGCTATTACCATTTCTCTTGTTGCAGGCCTGTTGACCTATCCGATCGAAAGCTCATTCCTGTATGGCGGACAACACGGACGATGGATTAACACTTTATTGATTCAGCGTACAGGTTGGGTCGGAGCTACATTTGTTAGCATATTCCTTGTAGGATGTATTGTTTTTATATATCTGAACGAACTCATCAGACTGTATATGGCTTATCGCCGTCGTATGGCAGAACACCGAGCAAAAGTTGAAGCCGCACGCAAAGCCCGCGAAGAGGCTGATGCCAAAGTTCGTGCAAACTCGACTAACGACATATTGAATCAGGACATGGAAGATGTTGTTATCATCAAGCACCCCGAAGACCCTGTTGTCGGTTTTGAAAATGCCAACGAAGAAGAGCACACCGACAGTCACGATCCGTTCGAGGAAGAAAAAGCCGAAATTATTGATCCTGACAGCACCGAACATCAGCCAATTCGCCCATACGCCGGCGGTAAAACGCTCAACGATACATTTGCCACAACCGATCCTGTTCCGGCTCAACCTGTCCAAACAATTGAACCTCTTGAACAAAAGCCTGTTCAGACCACTGAGTCCATTGCAAGTCAACCTTTTGATTCAAAAGATGAGTTAGTCGAAATTCCGGTCGTTGATCCCGAAGACCATGCTGTTTCTCAGACTGAAAATCAATCTCAACCCGAAGTTGAGGCCAAACCGACTGAGGTTACTAAGCCTAACGAGCCCGTCTTTGTTGAAAATGTGACCCAAGAAATTGAAACTGCTGATTCAATAAATCGAAAACCGTTTGACCCCACCTCTGAATTGCCCGATTTCAAGCTCCCGCCGATTGACATTCTTCGTGAATATGAAGACAACCGCGACAATGTCGAGGTTGATCAGGAAAGTAATGAGCAAAAAGATGAAATCATCCACGCTCTTGACACTTACGGCATCAAAATTTCAAAAGTTGAAGCAACTGTCGGTGCGACAATCACCCTCTTTGAGATTACCCCGGTTGAAGGCACCCGCGTACAAACCATCAAACGACTTGGCGATGATTTGATGATGACTCTGGCTGCCAAAGGTATCCGCATCATTGCACCTATACCCGGTAAAAGCTCTATCGGTATTGAAGTGCCTAATAAAAATCCCCAGGTCGTTTCGATCCGCTCGATTTTGTCATCTAAAGACTTTCAGGAATCGAAATATGAGCTGCCGATTGCGATGGGTACAACAATCAGCAATAAAGTTTACATTGCCGACCTTGCAAAAATGCCCCACCTTCTTGTTGCGGGTGCCACCGGTCAAGGTAAATCGGTCGGACTTAACACTATCATCGCATCGCTCCTCTACAAAAAACATCCTGCCACTCTCAAGTTTGTACTCGTTGATCCAAAAATGGTTGAGTTTAGTCTCTACAACTGTCTTGAGCATCACTACCTTGCCAAACTTCCCGACGAAGAATCGCCCGTTATCACCGAGAGCGACAAGGTTGTCAATACCCTCAACTCGCTTTGTGTTGAAATGGATAATCGCTACCGCTTGCTGATGTCAGCCGGATGTCGTAATATCGTCGAATATAATAACAAATTCATAAACCGCGAAATTGATGAAGCTGACGGTCACCGTTTCCTCCCCTACATCGTTATCATAGTTGACGAGTATGGCGACTTGCTTATGACTGCCGGTAAAGATATCGAAACACCGATTGCTCGTATCGGACAAAAAGCTCGTGCCGTCGGTATGCACATGATTCTTGCGACCCAGCGCCCGTCAACCAAAATTGTAAACGGTACAATCAAAGCCAACTTCCCGGGACGTATCGCCTTTAAAGTTGCTTCGGGCGTTGACAGCCAGACAATTCTTGACCGTCCGGGTGCAAACCAGCTCATCGGTCGCGGTGATATGCTCATCTGGGCAAACGGCTCAATCGAACGTGTTCAATGTGCATTCATCGACACCCCCGAAGTTGAATCGGTTTGTCGTTTCATCTCTCGTCAGCCCAGCTTCCTGAACGCCTATCCCCTCCCCGAATATATTCCCGAAGGAGCCGGTGGCAATGGTGGAAATGCGGGAGCACTCACCGATCGCGACCCGCTATTCGATGAAATCGCACGCTATATTTCAATGAGTAATCAGGCATCAACAACCTCATTGCAACGCCGCTACTCAATAGGTTTCGCGCGTGCCGGTAAGATCATGGATCAATTGGAAGCTGCCGGAATCGTCGGACCTTCTCTTGGAGGTAAACCTCGCAACGTATTGATGAGCTCAATCGAAGTTGAACAGTTTCTTGAACAAGGATAACTATGGTAGTTAAGTCAATATATAAAATATTTGTAACGATTCTTGTCGCTGTTTTCGGGTTGATCGCCTTTGATTGCTATGCTCAACATGACCCGGCAGCTCTGCTTAAAGCCGCATCACAACGTCTGAAATCAGCGCCATCAATCACTGCGACACTATCCATTACAGCTGACGGTCGTACAAATACCGGACATCTCACCTTGTCAGGAAATAAATTTGCATTAACAACCCCAATCGGTTCAACCTGGTATGACGGCAAAACGTTGTGGAGTCATTCCGTTTCAACTCGCGAAGTCAACATTTCAGAACCTGAGGAAAGTGAACTTGCCGAGATTAATCCGCTCGTCATGATTGACAGGTCACTCTCTGCCTACAACATACAGCTTTTAAAATCGTCACCCGATAAAGTTATTGAAATGACACCGATCAAAAAACGTGGTGCCGACATTCAAAAAGCAGTTATAACAATTTCATCAGCTACAGGCTATCCTTCTCAAATTGTTTTAACTGTCAATAACCGCATTGTGAAAGTTAATTTCACAAAAGTCGTTGCCGGCAAAAAGCTCGCCGACAATGATTTTACTTTCGACCCTAAACAATTTCCCAACGCAGTTGTTAATGATTTAAGATAATTCACGAACTATAAATACCTATCTATCATGGCTCAACACAAAACTAAATGTCTTATTATCGGCTCAGGTCCTGCCGGATATACCGCAGCAATCTACGCTTCACGCGCTAATCTCGACCCGATTCTTTACCAGGGTATGCAACCAGGCGGTCAGTTGACAACTACTACCGAAGTTGAAAACTTCCCCGGCTATCCTAAAGGCATTACCGGTCCCGAACTGATGGACGACCTTCGCGAACAGGCAGCGAGATTTAATGCTGACATTCGCTCAGGTATGGTTGTTAAAGTCAACTTTGAAAAACGTCCGTTTATTGCCGAACTCGAAAACGGCGACACTGTCGAGGCTGACACCGTAATCATCGCAACCGGTGCTACTGCCAAATATCTCGGACTCCCCGACGAAGACAAATATAAAGGTATGGGCGTTTCAGCCTGTGCAACCTGTGACGGATTCTTCTACCGCAAACGTACTGTTGCCGTTGTTGGGGGTGGGGATACAGCGTGCGAAGAAGCTCTCTACCTCAGCGGTATCGCAAACAAGGTTTACCTCATTGTTCGCAAGCCAACACTCCGCGCATCAAAAATCATGCAGAAACGCGTGCTTGAGAAAGAAAATATCACAGTACTTTTCAACTGCAATACAATCGGTCTCTTTGGCAAAGATGCTGTTGAAGGTGCAAAAATCGTTGAGAACAAAGGCACTGAAAACGAGCAGATATTCGACATCGCAATCGATGGATTCTTTCTCGCTATCGGCCACACGCCCAACACCGAAGTGTTCAAACCATATATCGAACTCGACGAAGCCGGATTTATCGTTACACACAACAACACAACCGAAACCAACATCCCAGGTATTTTTGCAGCCGGTGACGTTGCCGATCCTCGCTACCGCCAAGGTATCTCTGCCGCCGGCTCAGGCTGTCGTGCTGCAATCGATGCCGAGCACTTCCTAATTGAACACGAAGAATAAACTTCCCTTCATAAAAAAACAAGAGGTGGGCTGAAAAGTCCACCTCTTGTTTTTTTATCAATATCTAACGATATGTTTATTGCTCTGTCAAACGACGGTTTGAGCCATAGAAATCAAGGATGCGGGTACGAAGGATATACTCATAGTGAGATTGGATTCTGTTGATTGATGCCTGCTGATATTGAACTTTTGCCTGTTCAAATTCGGTTGGGGTCGAACGTCCCATCTCATATTTACCTTTTATTGCATCAAGTGCCTCGCGTGCGATTGACTCGGTTTCGATGCCTGTCAGATATTTTTGACGGGCGCCGGTTGCGCGATAGTAAGCCTGCTGAATCTCTTGATAGAGTGTGGTTGTTCGGTTTTCAAGCTGAAGAGCTGCAGAAAGTTCACGAATACGCGCCTTGCGAACGCTATTTCGTGTCGAGAACGCATCAAAAATAGGGACAGTCAATGAGAAACCGATAGACTTGTTCAGGTTATCGCGCATCTGACGGGAAAACGAGGGGTTTTCGATTCCCGAAATGTTGTAATAACTACTACCGATCCCGGCAGTGAATGACAAATGAGGCAGATAACCGCTCTTTGCCAGACTAACACCGGCCTGAGCTGCCTCAATATCGTTTTTCGCGCTTTTAATTGAATTATTAGACGACATTGCACGCATATAAACATCGTCAGGTGACATAATCACAGGGTCAAGAGTCTGAATAGGTTCGATATCAAAGTTTTCAGGCGAAGGCAAATTAAGCAACTGAGCTAAATCAAGACGAGCGATTGCAAGGTTATTTTCTGTATCAGTATAATTCTGACGGTCATTAGCGAGTTGACTGCGAGCCTGTAAAACATCAATTTCGGCGATTTTTCCAGCCTCGGCAAGTGCCTCCTGACGTTTCAATTCATAGTCACTTAGCTCAACCTGTTCCTGAGCGTTTTTCAGCATTTCAGAATAGGCAAGCACCTGAAGATATTGCGATATAACATTGAGCGTTATATCATCTTTTGCACTCTCAATCTGGAGCAAAAGCGAACGATAATTGATACGTGCATATTTCAACTGTCGGGTTGCCGAGAGTCCTTGAAACAAAGGTAAACTCATATTCACACCCCACTGAAAATTCTTTGTGTTTCGGTTGGCGTATGTATTCTCCGATGTCAAACCGCGACCAAAGTTAAACGATTGACCTGCCGATGCGCTTAAGCTGGGCAAGAAGCGGTCTTGTGCTTCTGTTATATCATATTCGCCTGACATTCGATCTAATTCGCGTGCTTTAACTGTCAAGTTATGCTCGATTGCATAATTGATACAACTGTCAAGACTCCACTTGGTCTGAGCCACAAGTGACATCGACATTATGCCGGTAAGCGAAGTTATCAGTATTTTTTTCATCTGCTATTCTTTTTAAACAGGATTATTTCTGTTCGCTTCCACGAAGTTTTGACTCAGTAGTAATATCACCGTTGACAACCTGTGCGTTAACTCCATCGCTGAGTCCGGTCTTAATTGCCACGCGGTCAAACTGCTGTTTGGGATGGTCTGATTTCAGAACATAAACAAATGTTGAGTCACCCGAAAATTCAATCACTCGTTCGGGTATATTGAGGGCATTGGCAGCACGGGCAAGGACAACACGAGCATTGGCGCTATATCCGGCACGAAGATTCATTGTCGAGTCAACAGCAATCGCAGCCTTGATTTCAAACGTGTTTGTACCGTTATCCTCAGTTGCAATAGGCGCAATTTTTTCGATTACAGCATTAAGGCTTGACTCTGAAATTGCACCGATTGAAATATACATCGGCATTCCTTCGGTCAGCATATCAACCTCAGTTTCGTCAATCTTACCCTTGAAAATCAAGTCGTTCATATCAGCAACCTTGGCGATTGTCGTACCATCATTGAATGTATTTGATTGAATTACAGAGCTACCTACTTTTACAGGCACTTCGAGCACAAGACCGGTGATAGTTGCACGAACAAGCGTATTGCTTGACTGTGCATTTTCGGGAGAAACACCCTCGCGGATAATTGCCAATGCATCAAGAGCTGCTTTCTCTTCTTCCTGAGCCTTATTGTAGGTGTTCAAATCCTGTTCGTAACGTTCACGGCTCTCATATTTTCGTTCGTAAAGTTCTTTTGTACGTTCATACTCAAGTTTCTTTTCGGCAAGATCGAGTTGTGCGACTCTCACGCGATTACGAGCCGAGGCAAGTTGAGATTCATCTGGAATAATTTTGATTTTTGCAATTACATCACCAACCTTTACCAAGTCGCCGGGTTCGACATTGATTTCTGAGATAATACCCGATACCTGAGGTTTGATTTCGATTTCATCTCGCGGTTCAATTTTGCCGTTGAGCACGGTTGTACGCTCAATGTCACCTGTAACGGGTGTAACAAGCTCATAGACAGCTTCCTTCTTTGACGAATTTAAAAACAGATAGACAAACGTGCCGACAAAAATCACGGCAACAAGAATCCATAGAAAGATTTTAAAGAACTTTTTCATCGCTGATATTGTGATATTTTTATTATTTTCAAAATTGATTTTTACTTATCGTTCATCGCCTCAATTGGCTTAATGCGCATCGCTTTGATTGACGGTATCAGTCCGGCAAGTGTTCCAAGCACAATAAATGTTATCATAATCAACATTGCACTGCTGAAACTCAACTGAAAACGCGGAACTGAGACTGGATCGGCAGTTAAAACCTGGGCAACTGCCAACACTATCGTTGCAAAACATATTCCGGCGATACCGGCTATGACTGTCAACATGACACCCTCACTAAGTACCTGAGTGATAATGTCTGACGGTTTTGCACCGATTGCACGTCTGATGCCAATCTCCTGGGTACGCTCCTTTACAATTACCCACATGATATTACCGACTCCGATAATTCCGGCAAGCAATGTTCCCGCACCGACAAACATCGCCAAGAGCGAGATACCCGTAAAAAGATTATCTACCATCTTAAACTTAGACGATACGTCAAAGAAGAACAATGCGTTATGGTCATCGGGGTGTATCGGATGATGAGCGCCAAGTATACGGTCGATTCGCGGACGTAACGATTCAGGCGGAACACCGTCACGGGCTACAAACATTACACCGCCCATAGTATTTCCCATATTGAACGCTCGTCTCATTGTTGTCAACGGCAACAAAACCGATTCATCGATTTTCGCTCCGATAGTGATTTCAGAGGTTTGTCCGGCTACACCAACTATCTGATAATAGATTCCACCGAGAGAAATGTCTTTACCGATGGGTGATTCATTGCCAAACAATTCATCGGCAACTTTCTTACCGATTACACACGTTTTTCGTCCGTTTTCGGTATCGGCTGCGTTGATAAATCGACCTTCATAAATTATCGGCAAAAATACCTTTGGGAAAAACTCATCAACACCGGTAGCAGTCGTCGTAGTGCTTAATTTCTCATAACTGGCGTTCACCGAACGGTTTACGACTCCTGTAATAGCTTCAATTTCAGGAATATTTTTTTTGATATACTCGACATCGTCGGTGGTTAATTCCCACGCCGTGCCTTTGTTAAAGCCCTTGTAAGGCATTGTGGTACGACTGCCGAACATCAACGCACTGTTAGTTGCAAAACCGGCAAAATTTCGGCTGATAATATCTTCGAGACCTTTGGCACCACCCATCAGCATTGCAAGCATGGCTGTACCCCAGAATATACCAAACGCAGTCAAAAATGTACGCGTTTTGTTTCGGGCGAGCGTTGCACCAATCTCTTTCCAGTTATCTATGTCAAAAACAGTTATCTTCATATAGCCATAATTGATTTACTCGTCGCGCAAAGCTTCGACCGGTTTAACTTTAAGGGCTTTAAGTGCAGGGAAAAGTCCGGCAAGACATCCCGCAATTACAAGTACAAACGTCACTTTAATCGCAATTGAAATGTCAACAGTCGGATCTTTAATAAATTGTCCATCTTTAAAAATGAATGCAAGTCCTTGTGTGACAAGTATCCCGAGAAACACACCAATATAGCCGAACAATGTTGTGATAGCAATACTCTCGGTCAAAATCTGAACTAATATATTTCGAGGTTTTGCACCGATAGCACGACGAATGCCAATCTCGTGTGTTCGCTCTTTGACCGAAACAAACATAATGTTACTTACGCCTATAATGCCCGACAACATGGTGAATATACCAATCAACCAAACTACAATATCCAGGATTGATAAGGCACGATCCATTGTCATGTGCTGGGTGAAACGGTTCCAAATCCAAACCGCTTTTTTGTCATCCGGGCTAAAATTATGTATACCGCTCAACGTGTTTCTAACACCCTGCTCCATCTGCTCACCCTCTTCCATTGTCGAGATGTTACCGACTTCAATCTTTAACTCATCGACAGTATCAGAGTTGCTTGCCATCATTCGGGCGGTGGAGAACGGAATATAGGTAGCCTGTCCAAATTCCGGGTTAATCAATCCGATAACAACAAACGACAAATCGTTGAGTGACACCCGTTTGCCGATCACATCCTCAGGTTTGGTATTCGGGAAAAGAATTGCAGCATTCTTTTCGGTAAGGATTACAACCTTACGCGATTGGCTGATATCGACATCATTAATGTTTCGACCTGCTGTAATTTTATCTCCACGTGAAGGTATCTCAGACGGATAAACCCCATTATATCCGGTTGTTATATAATCATGGGGAGTTGTAATATTTGCATCACCCGAAAGACTGCCAATCACATTGGCAACATCACTGCGGTTCTTTGATTTTATGACACCCATATCGTCTTGTTTCAAACCGATATAACGACCGTCCTTATAACCGTTATAAGGCTGTGAGGTCAATCCGCCCCAAACACTAATTGAGTTAGAGCCTTGACTCATACGACTGTCATTGAATGAATTAACAACACCACGCGACATTCCGAGCAGCACGATGAGCATAAAGATGCCCCATGCCACCGCAAAACCGGTCAATGCCGTTCGCAGTTTATTGTTGCTTAGAGTCTGCCCTATTTCTGAAATTAAATCAAACATAGACAATCAATTAACAATCAGGCCATCGCTGATACGAATTATTCTGTTGGTTTGCTCTCCGACTTTAGGGTCGTGAGTTACGATGACTATAGTCATACCGGCATCGGTATTCAGTTCTCTGAAAATCTTCATCACGTCGGCAGATGTTCGGCTATCAAGCGCACCGGTAGGTTCATCGGCGAGGATAACAGAAGGATTTGTAATCAGTGAACGCGCGATTGCAACACGCTGTTTCTGTCCTCCTGACAATTCGCCCGGCAGGTGATGAGCACGGTCGGCAAGTCCCATACGATCGAGTTGTTCCATTGCCAAAATGTTTCGTTTCTTTCGCGAAACTCCTTGATAGAACAACGGGAGAGCTACATTTTCAATCGCATTTTTATAGCTGATCAAATTAAACGACTGAAAAACAAAGCCTATCAAGCGATTACGGAGTTCTGCCGCACGATTTTCACTCAGATTCTTAATGAGCTGACCATTAAGGATATATTCGCCGGTATCATAGTTGTCGAGAATACCGAGTATATTTAACAGTGTCGATTTGCCTGAGCCCGATGCTCCCATAATCGAGACCAGTTCACCCTTGGCAATATCAAGATTGATACCTTTCAGAACGTGCAAAGGCACCACCCCCGGATAGGTCTTGTTTATGTCGCGTAGTTTTATCATTTCCATAAAACAACAGTATATTTAATGTGATGATTCCTATTTTTAATGTCATAATGGTTATTACTTGCAAAGGTAAGCATATAACTTTATAGTAAATATAGTTTTATAGTTAAAATACTTTATCTCTTAGACGTAGTACGATTAAAAAAAGTTACATCATTCTGAAATTTTTTTGATGTGGTTCCAAAAATATTTGTAGATACAAACTATTTGTCTTAAATTTGCGTTATAATAACAAAGGCAAGAGAGCCTATCCAATTGAAAAAACACCACATCAAAGTTGATTGGGAAACTCTTCAAATTATTATGAAATACCGAGACAATCCTGTTGTCCAATGGCGGGCCTCAACTCTCTTTTGAGAGTGGCATCCTCTTTTGCGGAGGGGTAAACCCGGACGGATTACAAAGGGCTTCAGGAACTCAAATCCTGTCTATTCGGAGTTTCATCGCGTCCTTTGGTGTGGCCCCTATAAAAGAGCTGTTTCGACTTCCCCGAGTCCTGACAGCTCTTTCTTTTATGGTTATCCTCCAAGATATATATTTTTCTTGGTTTACTAACAAATAATATTTAACTTTGCATTCTAATGCAGTGCATATCTGATTGATATAAATCTTACAAATCCGATGCATAAGATAATAAATTTTTAAATAATGGCAACAAAAGCTATTTTAGATAAAGAATATAAAGATTGGATTGGACAACTTTCCAATCGGTATCGTAGTGCTCAAATAAAAGCTGCAATAGCTGTCAATACTGAGATGCTTCAATTCTATTGGGAATTGGGACGAGACATTGTGTCAATGCAGTCTGAGAACAAGTATGGCAGTCATTTCTTTGAGAAATTAAGTAAAGATTTAAAAGAAGCAATCCCTGACTCTAAAAGCTTTTCAGTAAAAAGCTTATATTATATCAAACGATTTTATTTGATGTATTCAAAGATATTCCCTCAAGTTGAGGGAATATTTGAAAATCAGGATGACGTTGCAAAATGCCCTCAAGTTGAGGGAGTTTTATTCCAAATCCCGTGGATGCATCATAAATTACTGATTGATAAATTTTTCAACAACCCAGAGACTGCGCTGTTCTATATTAACGAAACAGTAAAACATGGTTGGTCTCGAGCCGTATTGGATCACATGCTTGACATGAATCTTCATGTTAGACAAGGGAAAGCAATAACAAATTTTCGAAAGCATCTTCCGCAAGTTACAGGGGAATTGGCTCAAGAAATGACTAAGGATCCATACATATTTGATTTTACTAATCTTACAGAGCCATATAAGGAACGAGAACTGAAAAATGAACTGTTGAAAAATATTACAAAATTTCTTCTTGAACTCGGTGAGGGTTTTGCATTTGTAGGTCAAGAATATAAACTGAATGTTGGTCAAACCGAACAGTTTACCGACTTATTATTTTATCATTTGAAACTGAGATGTTACATTGTGATTGAGCTTAAAGTAACTAAATTTGAACCAGGATTCCTGGGTCAGCTCGGAATGTATGTAACAGCAACCAATCATCTATTGAAGACTGAACAAGACAATCCGACTATCGGTCTTTTGATTTGTAAAACTAAAGATGATGTGCTTGCACAATATTCTCTTGAAGGTTATAATCTACCTATCGGAATATCACAATATCAGTTGGCAAACCTTTTACCTGATGATTTTAAAAGTGCATTGCCTTCGATTGATGAAATAGAAGCTAAATTAAAAGAAGATTAATATCTTCATTTCATTTTTATTATCTCGGAATATTTAGTTAATTTTGCGAACGTTTAACATTAAAAATAAAAGTTTATGATTATTCAACGCATACAGTCGATTTATCTGTTGGTTGCAACAGTCCTTGCCGGATTTTTCTGCATATCAAGTTACAATGCAGTCAAAATTGAGGAAGAAATCTTAAATATCTACCCCAAAGACAATCCCGTAATTCTCATTGTCAGCATTCTTGTAGCACTTCTTCTTTTCATTTCAATCTTTCTTTTCAAAGACTTAAAACGTCAAAAAACGGTCATTCTAATCTCGATGTTCCTTATCGTCGCACTCGGAATTTCAATTTTCATCCTAATGATAACAAATTCAGCAGGCTTGGTTTCATGGAGCTACGGAGCGCTCCTTCTTCTCGGCACCATAATCTTTGCCCTCTTAGCATATCGAGCTATCAGCAGTGACCAAAAACTTCTCCGCGACAGCGACCGTATCCGCTAAAATAATGCATAATTATTAATCTATAATGCAAAAAGGGGCGCTTTTGCGCCCCTTTTTATTATTCATTAAATATTATGAATTAAACATTGAAAAATTCTGTGAATGCTGCGATTGTATAATCGATATCGGCTACTGATGCGCACTCGCGAACTGAGTGCATTGCCCATTGAGCGGCTCCCATATCTACCCCTCGGAGTTCGATTTGTGAAGTCAGTTTATTACCGAGGGTTGAACCACCGGCTACATCGCTATGGTTAACGAAGAACTGACAGGGAACGCCTGCCCGGTCACAGATTGTTTTAAAGATTGCCGATGATTCGGCATCGGTCATATATTTGCAGTTGGCGTTGATTTTGATAACGGGACCTCCACCAAGAACGGGGTGATTAGTCGGGTCTTGTTTCTCAACGTAGTTTGGATGAACGCCGTGAGCATTGTCAGCTGAAATCATAAATGATGATGCAACGGCACGGAGATATGTCTCATCACTACCACCAACACAATCGTTGATGCGACGGAGGATGTTGGTAAACACAGGTGAGCAAGCGCCCTGTTTTGTTCCACTTCCGGTTTCTTCGTTGTCAAAGATTGCAGCGATGCGTGTCATTGAGCCTTGTTTTGATTCAAGGAGCGCGGTTACAGCTGAATATGCCATTTCGAGGTCATCGATACGTCCTGAAGTCAGGAATTCGTTGTCAGCACCGACCGTGCAAGCTTTTGTTGTGTCGAAAAGCGAGAGATCAAAGTCAATAATTTCGCTCGGTTTAACGCCAAGTTCTTTTGCCACCAAATTCAACACAAAGTTGTTTTTCTCGGCAATATCGTTGAGTTTAGCGATAACGGGCAACATATCTTTTTGTTTTGACAAGGGATTTCCTTCATTTACCGCACGATTGAAGTGTATAGCGAGATGAGGAATTGTCAAAACGGGACGATCAATTTTAACAAGTCGAGTTTTAGGGTTAAGAGGATCGTCTGATTTCAAAATCACACGTCCGGCAATCGACAATGGACGGTCAAACCAAGTGTAAAGAATCGGTCCGCCATAAACCTCAGTATTAAGTTTGAGGATATTACCGTCTGAAACTATTTCAGAGTTGGGTTTGATACGGAAGCCGGGTGAATCACTATGTGCTGAAATGATTTTGAATCCTTTTTCAACAGGACCGTCACCGACTACAAATGCGAAAATAGACGAATCGTTTTGAGTGGTATAATATTTTCCACCCTTTACAAGATTCCAGGCATCACGACGATCGAGACGTGTAAATCCTGCTTTATCAAGATATTCACTTAGGGTTTTGACAGCATAAAAGTTGCAAGGGCTGTCATCAAGAAACGACATTAAGCCGTTTAGGTGCTTACTATTCATGGTTTATTGTGTTTATTGGGTTAATTTGGTTAATTTTTCTTCTTTTTCTTTGGAGTCCTCTTTTTTAAAGTCCTTAAGGTCTTTAGGATCCTCTTGGGGCTTTTCATTAAGGTCTTTAAGGGCCTTAGAGTCTTTAAGATCCTTAACGTCTTCTACTGGAGCTTCGTTGGGAGCATCTATTGGAGCTTCATTGGAGGGTTGTGGAGCCTGAGCTTGAGCTGCGGCTTCTCGCCTTGAAGTCGATAACATTTCATGTAAGTTGCGTTTTTTAGACTCGACCGGTTCTGCCATTAAGGCAACCATTGACTCGGGAATGTTGAACACATCTTCGGGAGAAGTCGGACGCATATCGGTGTACCACTTGAACTGAGGCAAGTAAAGCTGCGAACGTTTAGCGAGGTAAAGCGGAGTTATCACACTGGTGGTTGCTGGCCAAGCCTTCATGCGTTCAAGCATGTTTCCTTTGAACCATGCGGTCAGGAACGAGCTTTCAAGGGTTGCAAACTTGTTGTAGGTCGAATCAGCCTCCTGGGGCAACGATAATGCTTCGACATTTCCGCTCACTTCAAGCCGGACAAGGTGACCGTCCTCAAAATAGGCTGTCATCTCACTACCCGTGAGCTGTTGATAGAAGCCTTCCTCAATTTCTTCAGCCATAAAGCCGAAATCGGGCAATTTGGCATAGTCTATTGTCGAATCGTTTAAATGAACTTCAATTTCTGTACCGAAAATTTGTCGATTGTCGCTCCAAACCACCGGATGAATGTCTAAATAGAGCATCGAATCGGTTTGAACAAACGTCATTGAGTCACACAATCCCTGCATATCAGAACGATAGAATCGAGCCATGTGGGCTGCAACAACCAAATGGGTCGTATCAGCAGGAATCAGAATAGAATCACGTTCATATTCGGGAATAATGATGGCAAATGTACGGATTGTGTCGGAATGAAGATAGAGCGTGTCGCCTTGTGAATATTCTTTTGCCAACGCGCGCCCGGTTACAAACGCACTGTCGGTCAATTCATTGTAAAAACCATAATCGCCACACAATATCATTGAGTGAGCCGAGTCAGTCATAATAACATTACCAAACGCCTCACCAAATCCGGCATTCTTGTCATATTTCAATGAGTCACCGGTCAATGTGGTGTTTTGAGACGATACGACAACCGAACGTTTATATAGCTCGGCAAACGAGGTTTCGGTATTATAAGTTGCGCTGTCAGTGAAGATTTTGCCATCACGATTTATAATAATCGACGGCATATCCATCTCTGCCATGTGAGTTTTTGTATTGTAATATAACTCCTCGGTCAAAATTGTCAACGTATCACCCTCGTTGCGAGATTGAAGCGACACGTTCTCTCGGAACAGAGCTTCTGACGTACCTGGAGCATACTCACCATAACGAGAATACAGCTTATTTTTCGCATCGGTTAGCGTGCCGTAATTATCATAATATCCGAGGTCGATTCCGAGGTCGTAGTAAAACGGATTGGTCTGCAGTTCGACATCGCGATTTATCAGTTTGACAAGACGCCCGTTGTTGCCATACAAAACAGCTAACTCGGTAGAGTCGGTATAAACGAGCTCATCTGCATATACAAACAGTGTATCACCCTGCTCCATTCTAACGTTACCGAACGCCTCGATAGAGTTTGTCTCCTCATAAAGATGGGCACTGTCACAATACATCAGCATGTCACCCTTTCGGAACATGACATCGCCGGTCAAAATCTGATATTCAAACTGTGGACGTGCAATCAAACTGCTGGCACGCTCCAAAAAAATTCGGTTGCCTTGATGACGGTCGGCAGTCGCGACAGTCGGAACAATCGGCATTGTGTCGCGTTGCTTTATCTGTGCCTTTGTCGGGGCAAAAATCAACAGTAAAAGCACAACAATAGCAAGTATCGGAAGAATTGCTTTTTTTAATCTTCCAATACTATTAAATGCGCTCCCCTGCTTTTTACACGACATTTTAAAATAATGTATCAGCGAATCCAACCTTCGTTTTCAAACTGGCAGTCAGCCCACCCGTCTTCAATTTTAACGTAGGTTGATTTGATTTTATTTTTCAGCCAGTCCTTAATGATTTTTTCCTGAGTATTAGCCTCATACATCTCTCTGATTTTAATAAAATCGTCAGAGAGGTTGGCTTTATGAGCGTCAGTGCGGCTTGTCAACTTAACGATGGCTACCATTTCACGGTTACGTTTGGGATCCATCATTGTGAACGCCTGTGAAACTTCACCGGGTTGCATACGGGAAACAACTCGAGCAATTTCGGGAGGCAACTGTGACATTTCAAACTTGGTTGTACCGTTTTCCTGATTAGTCATTTGACCGCGGCTGAAACGTGTATCTTTATCCTGTGAAATAAAGCGGGTTGCATCTTCAAATGTAAACTTGCCATCCTTAATATCTTTAGAAACAGAGTCGAGTCGTTCGGTAGCTACCTTCAAGTCTTCCTGAGACACGCGCGGACGAAGAAGGATATGACGGGTATTGATACGGTCACCACGCTTTTCAATTAACTGGATGATGTGATAACCATATTGGGTTTCAACAATTTTTGAAACTTTTTTGGGGTCATTCAAATTGAACGCTACAGCTGCATATTCAGGTTCGAGGTGACCTCGACCCATAAAACCTATTTCGCCACCGCGAACACTTGAGCCCGGGTCTTCAGAATACAACGATGCAAGAGTAGAGAACTCGCTCTGACCGCTGTTGACACGTTCGGTATAATCACGCAAACGACCCTTTACATCCTCAATTTCCTGACGAGGAATAACCGGGTTGATCGAAATCAGCTGAACTTCAACCTGGAGAGGTATCATCGGGATACTATCGTCAGGCAAAGTTGAAAAATATTTTCTGACATCGCTCGGTGTAGCCTTGATATTTTTAACCATGCCATGCTTAACCTGCTCGATACGCGATTGGTTAGTAACCATTTCTGTACGCCACTCACGAAGTTCGGGAATTGACTTACGGAAATATTCCTCAACTTTTTCTTTAGTACCGAGGTTAGTGATGAGATAGTTGATCCAGCTATCAACCTGCTGAGAAACCATTGCAGCCTGAACTTCAACGGTATCAATATCTGCCTGATTTAAAAACAGCTTGTCGATAGCAAGACGTTCGGGCACATAACAATAGGGGTCACCCTTAATTGTCATGTGGTCATAAAGCATCTGTTGATAAGCCTCTTCAATGTCAGATTTATATATTGGCTGATCGCCGATTGTCCATGCCACTTCTTCAACGACATTATTCTGAGCCGATGCTCCGACATAGGCTACCGCAGCCAAAATCAATGTAAATATTCTATTGAGTTTCACAATTATGGAAATGTTGGTTTTATCGTTATATTAAATTCAATTTACAAATATACGTTTTTCTTTTTAAATATCAAGAATCTAAGTCACAGAATATTTCAACCTTTCCCTTTTGACTTGCTTCAAGAAGGAGTTCACGCCTCATCTGTCGGTCAAGTTCGGTTTGTCGGCGAAATATTAATTCCTGCATAATTTGCTCAGTAGCAGCCTCAAACGGCATTACGTTACCGGTCGGAACGTAATCGCTCACATGAAAGAGATAAACAAAGCCGTTGGCTTCACACTCAAAATCATTTTTTTTTCTGAGAATGGCATCGGGATCTTCGCTGAAATCAATCGGGATGCGTGTTTCAACCTGTTCAAGCTCAACCCATCGGTCTTCAAAATAATCATAGATGATTGATGCATTATGACACTCTTTTTCAAGACGGTCAATATCTTGGATTCGGTTTGATTTGTAAAGTTTTTTGATTGTCTGAAGATTGGGAGCCTCAACCGGCACCTTGACATAGATTCCGCGAACAAGTGGCTGACGAGCGACAAACAATTTTGAGTTCTCGTCATAAAATGGTTTAAGAGAATCAAACGAGAACGATTTTGACGCCTCCGACATAATTATTTTGCGTCGATATTCCTGAGCAATCAACTGGTTACGATATTGCTCGGTGAGTCGATTGATCTCGGTCATATCTCCAATTGATTCAGCCGCAAAATCAGCCATTAATCGGGTATCAATCCACGAGCGGATGAAAGCACGGGCAATACGGATACTATCGGTTCCTGTAACGCCATCAGGTATATTTTTACGCAGTTCTTTAACCGTCAGCGCATCGTCACCGATTTTCACAAGAATTCCCGCTCCTCCTCGTGACTGTTGTTTTGTGCAAGCTGTGAAAAAGGCAACGAGAAAGAGCAGGAATATATATTTAAAACATCGCCGAACAAGAATGTCCGGCGATGAGGATTTACGTTTTATATTCACACTTATAATGTCAGTTTTTCTTTAATGCTTTCAGTGATATCTTCAACATCGATACCATAGAAAAGCGGAGTACCAAGCGGGAAAATAAATGAGAATCCGCCTTCGATGCCTGCATCTTTGATTGCCGCATCAACTTTTTCGTTGACGGGTCGTAACATTTCGGCACGACGGTTTTTCAAATCATCTTCAGCTGAGATAAGAAACTGCTGCGCACGTTTTTGCATCTCCTGAATTTCCTGAACACGACGTTCACGAATTGCTTGAGGTGTATTTGTAGTCGTATTAAGAGTTTGATAGTCTTCAAATTTTTTATCAATATCTGAACTCATTCTATCATATTCAGCATGATATTTTTGAGAAAGTTCAGACAATGTACGTTCAGCTGTCAAATATTCTTCTAAAGATTCGAGAACAGCCTGACGGTCAACGACTGCAAATCGCTGAGCTGATGCCAAGACAGGCAATAAGAGCAATAATGAGATGAATAAACGGCGCATATTATGGTTTTATAGAATTATCTAAATTATTTAATGCCAAGTTTAGCTTTTACGAGAGGATTAACATCAACAACGTCACCGCTCATGTAGATTGCAGCTTCGGTAGGAACAATGATAGTGAAACCGTTTTCCTGACCTACAGTCTGTGCAGCTTTCTGAATTTTTTCATAGATAGGAGCCATAAGCTGCTGTTGCTGCTGCTGAAGATCCTGATCATAAGTCTGAGCGTGCTGCTGAATGCGCTGTTGCATTTCAGAAAGAGAATCCTCGTGACGTTTGATCATTGTAGCAGGAGTCTGAGGGTCTTCTTTGAGTTTGTTATATTCGTCAAAAGCTTTTTGAGCTTCTTCCTGAAGTTTCTGAAGATCTGCAGAATATTTTTGCTGTGCATCCTGAAGCTGTTTCTGAGCTGCTTCGGTAGCGGGATCTTCTCTAACGATTGTCATAACATCGATAACACCAATCTTAATGTTCTGTGCTACCACTGAGAGAGGCAATGCAATGAGCACTGCGATTAAAATTTTCTTAAACATGGGGTAGATATTTGTTTATAGTTTTATTTATTTTTCTTTAATTGTTAAATTAACTACGCAAAGTTAAATAAAAAATTTCAATAATCCTAATTAAGTAACTTTGCCAGGACTTGTTCTGATATATCAATGCGAGGTGACGCATAGATTATATTAGCTGAAGTGGCTCGATCAAAGATAGCCTGAAATCCGTTTTGGTCAGCGATTTCTTTGATTGCCTCGTAAACCTGATTCTGGATAGGTTCAATCATAGCTTCGCGTTTTTTATAAAGCTCGCCTTCGGGTCCAAAATATTTATAACGAAGTTCTGATGCTTCTTTTTCTTTAGCTGTAATAGCCTCTTCATATCGTTTCTGGTCATCAGGCGAAAGATAGGGACGTTCAGCCTGATATTGTTTATAGATAGCCTCAGCTTGTTTCTGAACTGTCTCAACCTCTTTTTGACGAGACTGCGAAAGTTTTTCCAATTGAGTCTGTGCTACTTCGTAGGAACCTAAATTTTTCATGATATATTCCATATCAACCAGAGCAAATTTCTGGGCAAATGAAGCAGCTATACATCCTGCGAACATCAGCAGTGATATAAGTACCTTTTTCATAATTCTTTTTCTTTTAAATTTTGGTATATACTATATAGACGTCTTATAAACCAAAAAGTTTAATCTAACATATCTATTATAATTACACCGTCATTTCATTATTAGAATTCCTGACCGAGGATAAAGTGGAAGTGACTACCACCTTTTTCACCATACACGCGGTCAAAACCGTATGCCCAGTCAATACCCATCATACCAACCATCGGAAGGTAGATACGAACACCGGCACCGGCACTACGTTTGAGGTTGAAAGGTGCAAATTCTTTAACCGAGGTCCAGGCATTACCGGCTTCAACAAACGCCAAACCGTAGATTGTGGTTGTCGGTTGAAGCATGAACGGGAAGTGGAGTTCCATACCGATACGGCTATAAGCATAACCTTCACGCCCCCACGGAGTGAACTGTCCGTTGTCATAACCGCGCAATGCAATAGTTTCGGTTGCATAGGTGTAGCTACCGGTCATACCGTCACCACCAACATAGAATGTTTCAAACGGAGAACGGAGCCACTTGTTATAGCTACCGAGCAAACCGAAGTCGGCACGGGTCATCAACACGAGAGTCCATTTGCCGTCAACATCGGTAAGCGGAGTATATGTACGCGATTTGAAACGTAACTTCCAGTATTCAACCCAGCGATAAAGCTCTTGTTTAGCAGCGTTAGTCTGAGTTTTTGAGAGTTGTTCCCAGTTACGACCGGGCGAGAATATCGATGCCGGAGGTGTGAGTGACAAGTTAACCGAGAATTGCGAACCGCTTCGGGTATAAAGAGGGTTGTCGATTGAGTTACGGGCGAGAGTCAATCCAAGAACGAGTGCGTTTGATTGACCGTTATTCATATCAAACAGGTATTCCCAGTTTTTAAGATAGTACCAGTTGTATGACAACTCGGCAGTGAATGTGAAGTAGTCATCGGGCCAGCTGAGACGTTTACCAAATCCTACGGTCACACCCGCCATCTGGATAAATTTACCCGGGTCATAAGCGTTTTCATAAGAATTTTGTAACATCTCGTTATAGTTATAGTTATAGTTATAGTCATAGGGGTAACCATAACCGCTATACATATAAGGGTTAGACCACTGTGAATTATAGAACGAGTTGTTAACACCTGTCTGACGACTGTAATATGCCGAGACCTGGAGTGAGTTAGGACGTTTACCGCCAAACCACGGGTCAAGGAATGAAACCTGATATGCCTGATAGTAACGGGCGTTAGTCTGAGCCGAGATAGTGAATGTCTGACCTTCACCCTGAGGAATCACACCTTTATAGGTTGACGGATAGAGCAAGTTCTTGATTGAGAAGTTTGTGAACTTGAGCGAGAGTTTACCGATGATACCGGTCTGCCCCCAACCCATTGAGAACTCTATCTGGTCGTTGGCTTTTGAAGCGAGGTTGAACAAGATATCAACAGTTCCGTTTTCTTCATTAGGCTGAGGCTGGATGTCCATGTTTTCAGGGTCGAAGTGACCGGTCTGGGCAATTTCACGAGCCGAACGAATAAGGTCGCGTTTTGAGAACAACTCACCCGGACGGACACGAAGTTCACGACGGATAACTTTCTCATACAAACGGTCGTTACCGTTGATGATTACTCGGTTGATTTTAGCCTGAGGACCTTCAAACATCTTCATTTCGAGATCGATTGAGTCGCCTCGTACATTCTTTTCAACCGGAATGAGCTGATAGAACAGATAACCGTTATCCATATAAAGGTTGGCAACCGCATCATCGTCTTCAGTTGTACGTTTGTTCAGAAGTTTTTGGTTGTAAACCTCACCCGGTTTGATTCCGAGCACATTATTAAGATATTCAGTGGTATAAACTGTATTACCAACCCAGTCAATATCACTGATATAGTATTTTTTTCCTTCCTCAACATTAAGGAAAATATCGACAGTCTTACCATCGTAATCAGCAACCGAATCGCTCAGAATTTTTGCATCACGGTAACCTTTTTCGTTATATTTTGCAATGATGTTGTCAAGGTCGGCTTCATAATCAGCTTCGACAAACTTCTTCTGTTTGAACAGGTTGAGAATGTCGCCATTTTCGTTTGTCTTCTTCATCGCATTCTTGATAGCCTTGTCTGTCAAGACTTCATTACCATCGATATAGATTTTGTGAACCTTAACTTTATCGTGCTTATTAACTGCGATATTTACAATTACTTCATTCTTGTTTGAAGGGTCATCTTTCAAAGTAATATCGACTTCTGCATTACCGAAACCCTTTGTCGAATAGTATTTTTCAATAATGACTTTCGCACGGTCAATCACGTTACGGGTAATCTGGTTACCTTTCATCAGCTGAAGGCGATCCTGGATATCGTCACGCTCGCTCTTCTTCATTCCGATATAATTGATTTCAGAGATGCGAGGATTGGTGCGCAATTCAAGTTCAAGCCACGCACGGTCGCCAAACGTTTTCAATACCTTGACACGAGCCTGTGAAAACAAGCCTTGACGCATAAGGCGTTTAACAGCCGTAGTTACATCCTGACCCGGAATTTCGATGCGTTGTCCCGGTTTCAAACCTGAATAACCGAGAATTACAACATCGTCATAGTTGGGTGCGCCTGTCACCTTAATATCGGCAATCTCGTATGTTCGAGGCAAACCGGTAAAAAGTACATTGGGATTATAGATTTGTGTGTTGTGCACGTCTCCGAGCCGACGAGGGTCCTGAGCGGGGGGGGTGGGGGGGGGG
>JAIDRE010000106.1 GCA_029061925.1 Muribaculaceae bacterium
TTGTCAAGCAGACGCGGGCACAAGAGCTGCTCATGAGTCTCGTGGTCTAGGATAGGGGTCTAAGAGACAGGTATATATATTGCTCTATCCATTACCAACGGCTCGCCGTCGATATGGACAGGTCCGTCAGAATTACGGGTAATCACCGCTGCCTGAGCCTTAAACGTATGAATCATAACGTTTTTGTTGATGTAGCCGGTCATCAGGTCAAGACCAAAAGCGGCGGCATCGGCAGGAGTGCCGGCATGAACTATTGTGAAGTCAAGCAAGCCGTCGGTTATTGAAGCCGTCGGAGCGATATAAGCATTGTTGCCATATTGCGAAGCATTGCAGACTGCTATCAGAAAAGCCTTTTCGGTCAACACTTTACCGTTGGCACTGATTGTATATTCCTGAGGTTTATAAGTCAAATATTCGTCAATCGCACTTTTGATATACATCATTTTCCCGCGGCGGTTCTGCTGGGCAAACCGATGGCTGACAGCCGCATCAAACCCAACGCCGAACGTACAAAAAAATGGACGATGGTTCACTTCGCCATAGTCGCAATCAACAATATTTCGCTGAGAAATTATATCAACGGCGCGTTCAATATCCATCGGAATGTTAAGATGTCGAGCCAAGCCGTTACCCGACCCGGCAGGGATGATTCCGAGAGCGACATCGGTGTTGCATAGCCCCGAAGCAGTCTCGTTGACCGTTCCGTCTCCACCGATCGCAACCACTGAATGAAATCCGTTAGTTGCAGCTTCACGAGCCAACTCGGTAGCGTGACCCGGTCCGGTTGTAAATTTTATTTCTACATTAAAACCCAGCTCAGCCAGTCGCGACTCTATATGTTCAGCCACACCCTGCTTACCGCCGGTGCCCGAAATCGGATTTATGATGAGTAAAGCTCGTTCCATTCAGGTTCAAAAGATGGTTTTATTCATTTCGAGACTGCAAAATTACAAATAATTATTCATTCTTGAAAATTACAGTCCCTACGAGTTCTCAACATTCAAGATAGAATGGATTTCATTCTCAACAAGATCTTTGCGCTGAGAGGCGAGCAAATGGAAATAATATTGTGAACTAAGATTACGTTGTAGAGTTCGTACACTCCAGTTTTGCTGCAAAGCCTCTTTTTCGTACCAAGAGCGTACATCGACATTAAGTTCCTGTATCAAAGTCCGGTAGTGGCTCCAAGGAAGAAGTGTTGTAGATTTTCCACACGCTGTGTGGAAAATCTTTGGGAACATTTCATAGAAACTTGTAAAACTATAGAGATTAGTTTTAGTAAATCCTTTCCCTAATTCAAATGTTAGTTGTTTGGACAATTCTTTTAAGGTTGATGTTCCATAATCAGCTCGAATATTGCCTCCTTGTTCTTCATTTACGATACGTTCCCCAATTTTCCAATAAGCATTAAGCATAGCGGTATTTATCGCTGAAGCGGCTTGACTTCGGGCATAATTCAGGATATTTTTAATATCAGAGATTATGCTAGCAGAAATATTTAGATCAAAGTTTGATTTCCGTTCTCTCGGTTGAGGAATTTTGCAACGTCACATGAGAAATACATTGCGGTTGAGTCTTTGATTGATTCGATTGCAAGCGGTTTTAACTCATCCACAGTTAGATATTCCACATTTTATAATAATTATCGCCTATAGGGTTTATATAGAGAAAATTCGATAGATAATATTGTAACAAAAAATCGGGCTTGCGGAAGTTTAGCGCAAGCCCGATATTGACCGATTTGATGAAAAGAGTCTAAAAGATATCGGTCGGCAGAAAAGAATTTTCAAAGAAGTACCATTCGCCCTAAAGTCATAAGTACAGCATACCCCAGGACGAGTCCAAAAGCTCCCATAATCAAGCCTGTAGTAACCATGTCTTTTTGCTTGATAAATCCGGTTGCATCGGCAAGAGCATTAGGGGGCGTTGAAATTGGTAGAATCATGGCAACCGATGAACTGATTGCAACCCCGATGAGCAAAGTTCCTACACCTCCCAGTCCGGCAAGCTGTTGGCCCATGCTTCCCCCGGCTATTGCGAGAATCGGAACAAACAATGCTGCAGTCGCTGTGTGAGAGATAAAGTTTGCCATTAGATAACAAAGCATTCCGGAGCCAATAACGACCACTAATGGCGACCATGTACCAAACGGAATGGATGTTATCAGGTGTTGTGCCAGGCCTGATTCCTGAAGAGCTACACCAAGTGCAAATCCTCCGGCGACCATCCAAAGTATGCTCCAGCTTAGTTCTTCGAGATCGCGCTTTGTTATAATGCCGGTCACGCATAGCACCGCAACCGGAAGCATCGCTACGACATTGGCATTTACCCCTGTTATCATATCGCACATCCACAACAGTACGGTAACGGCAAATGTGATATAGACAACTTTGTCTTTCCAGCTCGCCTCATGAACACTTTCTATTTCAAGATGTATCTCTTTCTGTTTAAATGGGAACATTGTTTTAAGAATAAACCATGCGATAAACAGGAGTAATATCGCAAGCGGCAACATGACAAGCATCCATTGACCAAAACCGATACCGAGATTCATTCCGTCAGGGTCATTGAGATATTTTAATGCTATGGCATTGGGGGGAGTCCCTATCGGCGTGCCGATACCTCCAATATTTGCCCCTATCGGAATTGCCAGCGCAAGCCCGATTTTACCTTTGCCGTCGGCAGGCAACGCTTTAAGTACGGGTGCCAGAAATGTTAGCATCATGGCGGCTGTGGCAGTGTTACTGATGAACATTGAGAATACTCCTGTAACCAGAAGGAATCCAAGCATCACGTTTTCTGATTTAGTTCCGAATGGTGTCAGCAATGCCTTGGCAAGTTTCACGTCAAGACCGCTCTTTGAGGCGGCTATGGCTATAATGAATCCACCTATAAACAACATTATTATAGGGTCGGCAAAACAATGTAGTATCGACTTGTAGCTCACAAGTTTTCCAAGATTCTCACTTTCACGCAGAAACCATAGCGAACTGTCTGAAGCACAGAAAAGGAGCAAAACAACGACAACTAATGACGTAGTCCATGCCGGCACGGCATCGAATAGCCACATGAGAGCCGCAAATACAAAAACGGCTATTACACGGTGTTCGACAACGGTTAATCCGGGAATACCGAAGAATGATGACGGTACAAGCCAACAGAAGAGTGTGGCTGCAATCGCAATGCCAAGTTTGATTATCTTGATTTGAAGCGGATTATTGTTTTG
>JAIDRE010000107.1 GCA_029061925.1 Muribaculaceae bacterium
ACCCGTAAGGGTACAACGGTTTTCGAGACCGTCCCGATCGACCACTCCGGCATCTTTCCTCGGTTTTGTAATGCAAAGTTAGCTATTTTTTTCGTATCAAAAATATTTTTATCATAATTTTTGTCATATTTATGTCAGTTTCATTTATTTTTCATATCTTTGTAGTCGGAAAATAATTTTAAGTCTTTTATTGTCATCAAAATCTTCTGTTTTTGTGACAAATTTGCGTCTTATTTTATTAATATTATCTCGAAAATGAAACGTTTTTTTACACTCATTATAATTGCAATCTCTTTTGTATCAGCATTTGCTCAAACCGGTAGCGAATATCAAAAAAAGGCTGAAGAAGCTCTCGCTGCTAAAGAATACATCAAGGCTCGATACTTATATTTAAAAGCATATCAGGCTTTTGCAGCAAATTCAAACCTTGATGCGGCAATTCCTTGTGCAATAAACGTTGCATCGCTCTACCATCGCGAAAACTATTATAGCAATGGGTTTGAAGTGCTTTACACTGCCGAGCATTTTCTTAACGATCAAGAAGAAACTAAGGGTATAAAAAAACCGGAACTCCACTACGCCATCGACCGCGAACGTCAACGTATGTATCTTAAGATGCGTAATAATGATCGTGCATCTGACCAACTTACAAAAATGAAAAACTGGGCTCAACAGGCTAGCGACAGTACTCTTACAGTTGACTTGCTTTCGGCTTCAGCTCAATATTACTACATGCTTGGCATGACCGATAAAGGTGACTCTGCCGTAAACAGCCTTGTATCATTCTACAAACGAAACAGCGATCTTGACAAAGCTGATGAATGTTACAAAAATCTTATCTCAATGGCTAACACTACCGGCAACGCCCGCTTGATTTCTCGAGTTTATGACAAATACATTTCGTGGAACGATTCTATCGCTCAAGCCAAGGTTGACGAAAAAACCGCCGACCTGCGCGAACAGCTTGACCAGGCAAATGAAGATATCGAAGACCGCGACGATTCATTGAC
>JAIDRE010000108.1 GCA_029061925.1 Muribaculaceae bacterium
ATTTTACCGATATTTGTATCTAAAAAAGTTTAAAAATAAAAACAAATCCATCTTTAACTCAAAAATATCGGTTAAAGATGGATTTTTGTTATAATTTGTGATGGGGAGAGGTGTCACTCTTCTGTTCCCCTGGTCTTGGCTTTTGATTTTGTTTTAGATGTAGAAGTTTCAAGGTCTTTTTCTTCTTTCAAATCGACTTCATTTTTGTCTTTGTCAATGATGCGATATTGCAGATAGGCAAGCGATTGGTCAGGTAAAATCTTGAATGAACCACCAATCTGGAATTTCCATCTACGAGCAAGTGATATCAAACCTTTCTTCAAATAGGCATCAACAAACGGGTGAACATAAACAATAAAGTCTTTCATTGACAGGTCATTGACCATATAGTCAATTTTCTCGCGTAAAGTATCGGTAAACAGCAGCGAGGGTTGCACGTCGCCCTTTCCATAGCAAGACGGGCATGTCTCGGTTGTAACGATGTCGAGAGCCGGACGAACACGCTGGCGTGTTATCTGCATTAGTCCGAATTTACTCAACGGCAAGATGTTATGGCGGGCACGGTCATTAGACATGACTTCTTTCATGTGCTCATAGAGCGTTTGACGGTGTTCTGCCTTATTCATATCAATGAAATCAATCACAATGATTCCACCCATATCGCGCAATCGCAACTGACGGGCAATCTCATCAGCCGCTCTCAAGTTTACTTCAAGAGCATTGCTTTCCTGGTCATTGCCAGCTTTAGCACGATTGCCGGAGTTGACATCAATTACATGAAGTGCTTCGGTATGCTCAATAATAATATAGGCACCTGAACGGAACGACACTGTTTTTCCAAAAGAAGATTTTATCTGTTTGGTTATATTGAAGTGGTCAAATATCGGCTGGTCACCGCTATACAATTTGACTATCTCTTTACGATCGGGAGCAATTAACGACACATATTTGTCAATCTGCTCTTTAATTTCAGGGTCGTTTACATAGATATCTTCAAAAGTAGGACTGAAAATATCGCGTAAAACCCCGACAATGCGGCTTTCTTCTTCAAAAATCAGTGAGGGTACCTCGGCTTTTTGAGCTTTTTCAATTGTTGATTCCCAACAATGAAGCAATGTTTTGAGTTCGTTGTTCAATTCAGCAACCTTTTTCCCTTCGGCAGAAGTGCGAACAATCACGCCAAAATTCTTAGGGCGGATTGAATCTATTAGCTGGCGTAAGCGTACTTTCTCTTCGCTTGACTTAATTTTCTGAGAAATAGAGATTTTGTCACTGAAAGGAATTAGAACAAGATAACGGCCTGTAAATGTGATTTCGGTTGTCAAACGTGGACCTTTAGACGAAATAGGTTCCTTGACAATCTGAACAAGTAATTCCTGACCTGCCGTCAGATGGTCAGGTATAGCGCCGTGTTTGTCAATCTCAGGCTTGAGCTTCATTTTAGAAAGCTGTGGCACCTTCTTTTTATCAGAAAGCAACTCCGAGACAAACTCAGCATAAGATGAAAATCTTGAGCCAAGATCTAAGTAATGTAAAAATGCGTCTTTTTCATAGCCTACGTTGACAAAGGCAGCATTAAGTCCGGGCATAAGTTTCTTGACTTTAGCCAGATAAATGTCACCGACAGCATAAGCCAAATTACGAGACTCTTTCTGTAAAGAAACGAGCCGCGAATCTTCAAGAAGCGCAATCGACACCTCTGATGACTGAACATCAACAATTAGTTCACTCTTCATTGGACTTAGATCATGTGAAATCAGTTAAACAATAGGTTAATAAAAGTGATTTAAAACGCAAAGAACAAACTATCATCGGTTTAATCTCACTAATCATCCCGCATGAAAGTTTGTTCTTGTATGGCGTTATAGTCTTATAGAAGATTATTTCTTCTTATGACGATTCTTTCTTAAACGTTTTTTACGTTTGTGAGTAGCCATTTTATGGCCTTTTCTTTTCTTTCCGCTGGGCATAGTGGGTGAAAATTAAAGGATTAATAATATGAGAAACTATCAGCGAACTTCTGATTTGAAAGCGTCAGAGGGTTTGAACGCAGGGATACGATGTTCGGGGATGATGATAGTTGTATTTTTTGAGATATTACGAGCAGTTTTCTCAGAACGAGTTTTGAGAATAAAGCTACCAAATCCGCGGAGGTAAACATTTTCACCTTTTGAGAGTGAATCTTTTACTACTTCCATGAATGCTTCAACAGTTTGAAGAACCATTTCTTTGGGAAGACCTTTTGATTTAGAAATTTCGTTTACAATGTCTGCTTTAGTCATAGTTTTTATATCTTTAGTTGTAAATATTGATTAAACATATTGATTTGCAGAGTTATAACCCTCATTTTGAGGTCACTCTTGTTTTTGCAGTGCAAATATCGTAATTTTTTTTTATATAACAGCTAAATATCTGATAAAATTTTCCAAAATATACAATAAATCATCTATTTGTGAATAATTTTTGCCTATTTTGGCTGTTTTTTCAATATTTCGTTGTAACGTTCCGGGTCGGTAATGACAGCTACGGCTTCAACAAAAATCGGGTCGAGAGGATTGACAATACGACTATATGTACCATTCACGAACAGGTCACGACCAATCAATCCTTTTATATTAGCTTCAAGTGCTTTCTTTGATGTCTCCACCTGACTTTCGTCAATCTTAATAGAATCTTTAACAGCCATTTCTTTGATATCGTCTATCATTTTAGGCGTAACCTGAAACTGATTTACAAAGCTGTCCTCATTTTTATATTTAGATGTCAAATCCTTTCTATTCGCATCTACATAGTTCATTACAAAACGATTCAAAACACCTTTTGCAACGATATCTCTATAAAAAGGTGTAATCAATGTTGTGTCAATCGGAACGAAGACGTCAGGCATAATGCCACCGCCGCCATAGATTGTACGTCCGTTTTTAAGAGTTGTAACTTTTTGAGACTGGTCGAAATGCACGCTGTCAGCACTGGTGAACTCCCCTGCCTTAAACCTGTGGTAGATATCCATTCTGTAATCATCGGGCTCTTCACGGTTATAGGGTTTCTGAATTGTACGACCCGATGGAGTATAATAGCGAGCTACGGTCAGTCTTATCATTGAGCCGTCGGGGAACGGTATCGGACGTTGTACCAAACCTTTACCAAATGTACGTCGTCCGACAATGACTCCACGATCGTGATCCTGGATGGCTCCCGACAAAATTTCTGATGCCGAAGCTGAATATTGATTTACCATAACGACAAGTCGTCCGTCAGGCATCATTCCTGAGCGAGATGAGCGATATTCAGTCGTACCGGTTGTACGGGGTGAACGTGTCGAGACAATCATATCGTCTTTGGCAAGGAACTCCTCTGCCATTTCTACAGCTGAATTCATGTATCCGCCACCATTGTCTTCCAAATCAAGGATGAGATGTTTCATTCCTTGCTTTTTTAACTGGGTCATAGCTGTTTTCAGCTCTTCAGGCGTTTTTTCTGCAAAATTAGTGATACTGATATATCCGACTTCGGGAGTAACCATATAAGCGGCAACCACACTTTCGATGGGTATATCATCACGAATGATACGAAAATGTATAGGCTCTTTAACGCCACGACGGAGCACGGTGACGTTAACCGGTGAGCCTTTAGGTCCTCTCAAAATATTTAAGACAGAAGAATTTTTACGTTTAGCTCCGGATATCAATGAGTCATTAGCGGTTAAGATACGGTCACCGGGGAGTAGTCCAACTTTTTCAGAAGGTCCGCCAACGACAGTCTGAATAACTCTAAGTGTATCGTCCAACATATTAAATTGTATTCCGATACCACTGAAGCTACCATCGAGTGGAGTTGTAAGTTCTTTTGTCTCAGCTGCATCAGAATATAATGAGTGAGGGTCGAGAGTTTTGAGCATAGCAACAATCGCCTCCTCTACTATTTTATTTTCGTCAACGCTATCGACATATAAATTGGTTATGATTCGTTCGGCAGCCTGGAGTTTTTGAAGATTATTAAATTGGGCTGACACCGAAATTGGCATCAGCGCAACGGCTCCTGCCAACAATGTATATTTTATTTTATTCATTTTTTATTTTTTATCAGATGGTAGAAAATGAGAGACGTCCGCACCATAACGTTCCAACTCTCTTACGATTGATGATGACACTGCCCCATGTTCGGGTAGCGAGAAAAACAATATGGTTTCAATTCCGCTGATCTGACGGTTAATATCAGCCATATTTCTTTCATATTCAAAGTCGGCAACACTTCTGATGCCTCGAACAATATATTTGGATTTTAGTTGACGACAGAAATCAACAGTCAACCCCGAATATGCAACGACTTCTACATTTTCAAAACGAGACAGAGATTTTCTGATAGCTTCCAAACGTTCTTCAATCGAAACATTTATCTCTTTATCAGCATTATAACCGACAGCAACATATAGTTTATCAAACAACCCGACAGAACGTTCCACGACCGAAAAGTGACCTATCGTGAATGGATTGAACGAACCGGGGAATACGCCTATACGAACTTCTTTATTACTCATTTTTAATATTAAGAGATTTGAGAATCATCTTCAATAATCAAATTATCAATGATAAAGTTTTGACGCTCAGAAGTATTTTTTCCCATATAAAATTCGAGTAGCCAAGAGATTGCATCATCTTTACGCAACGACACACGGTCGATTCTCATATCGGGACCGATAAAATCGCGGAATTCATCGGGTGAAATTTCGCCAAGTCCTTTAAATCGTGTAATCTCGGCATTAGAGCCTAATTTTTCTAATATATCAATGCGTTCCTGGTCTGAGTAGCAATAATATGTATCTTGTTTAGACTTCTTGACTGTTTTATTTTTGTCACTACGACGAGTTGCCGACTTGTCTCTGACTCTAAATAACGGTGTTTGAAGCACATAAACGTGTCCGGCTTTAACCAAATCGGGACAGAACTGCAAGAAGTAAGTCATCAAAAGCAAACGGATATGCATTCCATCAACATCGGCATCGGTCGCGATAATAACTTTATTATATCGTAAATCATCAAGTGATTCCTCGATATTCAGTGCAGTACGCAAACTTGAAAATTCTTCGTTTTTATACACTTCAGCCAATGGTAATCCGTATGTATTCAATGGTTTACCACGGAGCGAGAACACAGCCTGAGTTTCGACATCGCGAATCTGTGTAATGGTTCCGGCAGCCGAGTTACCCTCAGTAATAAATATCGAGGTTGCAAGTTTTTTCTCTTCATCGCCCTTATTGTCACTGAAGTGTAGTGTGCAGTCAGACAGTTTTTTATTATAGACCAGCAGTTTTTTAGTCTTTTCTTTTGACTGCTTTGTCACTGCCGACATAGCCTTTCTGTCACGCTCGTTACGTTGAATTTTTTTCAATATAACGTCAGCTACCTCAAGATTACGGTGCAAGTAGTTATCAAGCTCTTTCTTTACGAAATCGCCGATAAATTTCTGAACTGTAGGTCCGTCAGGACTCATATTGCTTGAACCGAGACGTGTTTTTGTTTGCGATTCAAAGTTTGGTTCCTCTACCTTGATTGATATGGCGGCTACAATACCGGTGCGGGCATCGGAATATTCAAATGATTTGTTGTAATAATCTTTTAATGTGCGGGCTACCGATTCCTTGAATGCTGTAAGATGGGTACCACCTAACGGCGTAAACTGACCATTAACAAACGAATAATATTCCTCGCCGTATTGATTACAATGGGTAAATGCAATTTCAATATCATCGCCACTCAAGTGAATTGCCGGATATAACGAGTCGTTTGACATATTTTCGCGCAACAAGTCAAGCAGACCATCTCGCGAAACCATTCTAACTCCGTTATAAATAATAACGAGACCGATATTGAGGAATGTATAGTTCTTTAATTGCTGAACAATATATTCATCACGATAACTGTAGTCTTTAAAGATTGTACCATCGGGAGTAAATGAAACAAATGTTCCGTTTGGTTGGTCAGAAGGTAAAATGCCTGAGTCATTCGCCAGTTTACCTTTCTCAAACTCGGCACGACGCATTTGGCCTTCGCGATAACTGATTATGGTAAACTTTGATGAAAGTGCATTAACAGCCTTAATACCAACACCATTCAATCCAACCGATTTTTTAAAGGTCTTTGAATTGTATTTTGCACCGGTATTCATCACCGATGCAGCTTTTATAAGGCTACCCAAAGGAATACCGCGACCATAGTCTCTGACAGTCACAGTCGTTTCATTGACATCAACTTCAATTTTTTTGCCGTTACCCATCATAAACTCGTCAATCGAGTTGTCAATCACCTCTTTAAGAAGGACATATATACCATCGTCAGGAGCCGATCCGTCTCCAACTTTACCGATATACATACCGGGACGTAACCTGATATGAGTTTCCCAACTAAGAGTTTGAATGGCGTCCTCGCCATACTCTACATGAGTCGGATTGTTAACATTTTCGGCATTTTCGGCAATTGGTTCGTTGATTTCTGACATATTGACAGGCGTTGCAGTTAAGTCTATAATTATGTTTTATCTTGCAAATTTACAATTTTTTTTTGGAAAAACAATAAGCTAACAACCATGTTCCGCGTTTGAAAATTTTATGTAACTGAAAGATTGATTGCACACAATGTTTTGGCAATCCATCATATTTCATTGCTCTATCAAGTTGCTGTTTTGCAAATTCTTTAAGTTCTGCCCTACTAAATTCACTGGCTAAAATTGCACGTCGATACTGAATCCATCCGATTTGTTCAGGGACATATTTCGATATCAATTCCTCGACTACATCAAGAGACTCAATCCATTTTTCAGGTTCCTCATAATAGCCTGAACCAGTTATTGAATCTTTAGTGAAGTTAACATTAATGGTCTGTCTATAATCGAGTTGAAGTCTCTCTATTTTGGGATTATGTAACAATATTCTGACGCCAAGTTCAAAATCGATCCACGCTTTAAGAGACTCATTCCAACAACCGGCATCTTTAAACAAGGACAAACGAGCGACATATCTTTGGGTTGACAACGAGCCATGCACGAGGTGATTACGCCAGATATTCGTCACCTTAAAAATGCGTTTATGTTTACCGTTTCCGGTAAAATTAACATTCCAACCAATTAAATCGGCTTTAGACATATTTAGCCTGTCAATCAAAAGTTTGAGAAATCCCGGGTTCATTTCATCATCTGAGTCAAAAAACATGACATACTCTGTGTCAACTGCCTTCAACCCACAATTTCGTGCACCTGAAACGCCTTTTATATTATTAGTTAGTAGTTTTACATCAATGTTTGGATGACTTGATATCCAAGCATTCACATTCTTTATAGTAGAGTCGGTTGATCTATCATCAACTACAATCACTTTAACATCACTACAATTTTGAATTGCTATAGAATTAAGAGCGTTCAATATAAGCTGCTCCCGATTATAAACCGGGATAACTACTGTGATTATGTGTGAATTAGCCATTGTTTCAGTCACAAATATACAAATTTATTTTCATATTATCTTTTTTCTTGTAAATGATATGTATTTAAATCAAATAAATAATTATCTTTGCAACATTAAATAAAATAGTATAAACCTCTCATTAATTAAGACAATGGACTTTTTCAGCTCCCTGAATGATCAGATAATGCCATTCACCTTTTTGTGTATTACCTCATTCTTCTCGCTAACCAACCCATTGGGAACAATGCCTCTATTCCTGAGCATGACCCAGAATTTGGATGATAGCGAGCGTCGAAAAATTGTAAAAAAAGCGACCATAATTTCATTCATCATATTGGTCGCATTTACCATTGGAGGACAAGTTTTATTTAAATTCTTCGGTATCTCGGCAAACGGGTTTAGAGTTGCCGCCGGTATAATCATATTGAAAATCGGTTTTGATATGTTGCAGGCTCGCTATTCGAGTGTAAAACTCCGTGATGATGAAGTTTCATCATACGCCCAGGATATCACGATCACGCCCCTCGCAATCCCGATGCTTTGTGGACCAGGAGCAATTGCCAACGGAATGGTGCTAATGGATCAAGCAGCCGGTTCCTGGGTGATGAAAGGAATTGTTATTGGTAGCATAGCTTTGATTTACTTCCTTGCCTACATTGTTTTGACGGCATCTGTTCGCCTGACAAAATTTTTAGGTGAAACCGGCAACAACGTTATGATGCGATTGATGGGTATGATTATCATGGTAATCGCAGTCGAAATATTTGTAGCAGGAGCTAAACCAATTATTGTCAATATCATTCAAGCCGCCGCACAATAAAACAGTAAACCACATAAGGCATAAAAAAACAGGCTCTTTTCAAGAGCCTGTTTTTTTATGATTAAAAGTAAAGAATTACTTATTTTACTTTATCATTGAGTTCGCTACCGGGTTTGAATTTGATAACGTTGCGAGCGGGGATTTTGATAGCTTGTTTTGTACGGGGGTTGATACCTGTACGAGCTTCTTTCTTAGCAACAGAGAAAGTACCAAAACCGATAAGAGTTACTTTGTCGTTCTTAGCGAGTGATTCTGAAACTGCTTCGAGAGTAGCGTCGAGAGCGCGTTTAGCGTCTGCTTTTGTAAGACCACCTTTTTCAGCAATGGCGTTTACTAATTCAGTCTTGTTCATAACTATAATTATTTTAATTGGTTTATATAATTTTTGGCAAAGATAACGTAAAAATTTTTATTTTGGCATTTTTTCTAAAAAAAAATCGTACAAAATTGCTAAAAACATTAAAAATGACCAATTTAATAGCCATTTTACTATAACATACGGCTCCAACGGTTGAAATTGCACATACTTTCAAGTCGATTCTCAACATCATCATTAAGAATAGAAAAGAAGTCGTGTCCGGTGGCAGCTTCCACTTCATCAACGCTCACCGCTGCCGGTTGCATACCTCCGACAACTTTTGCGTTAGGCATTATAAAACCAATTGCAACAGGGTCTTCACGATATGGTGATAATACGACTTTAAAAAATCTTTTTGGTACCGCTACCCTACTGTCTCCGATATACTCGGTTATAGGGTCGGTCAGAATCGGTCCACAGATTATAATAATAGCGCTGTCATTTTTTGCTCTCACACGACATTTTTCTTCAAGCGATTTCCAAGTGCCACGATTAAGGTCGGGTGCCTGAGGGCAAATATTGGTGAGATAAAATGTCTGTCGCATTGCTTCGGGATCCCATTTCATATCACCGGCAGGAGCCATGTGACCTCGGTCATAGCCTGAATAGCTGTAATCCCAGGTTTCAGGACAACCTCTCACAGATTCATCACAATAAAACTTTTCTTCTCGCGGTGAATCTCCACCGGTTTCCTGAGCAGTCAGCTCCCATGCCACCCAGTTGGGAATATGTAATCGCCGGTTAAACGAAACTGTCATTCCTTTATAATGAATTATCTCCTCTTCAAGAGCCGGATTGGTAACCACCTGTTGCAGCATATCGGCAGTGCTCCCGATATTTGAATTTGGAGAATCTTCTTTATTATCACAAGCCGACAGAATATCGACTGAGAAATATGCCGAAATCGACAGTAAAATCAATACAATTAACGATTTCGTTCCTTTAAACTTCTTTTTAGATCGTTTGTTTCTTGCCATATTATTTACAATAAAATAGATTGTTGACTGCCATCGTCAACTGTAACAATTTTGTTTTCAAGTGGATACCAAAGAAATCCTCGAACATTCGTCTCGCCGGACTCTCTGATTCGATTAACATAATCCTGAACCTGAACTGCATATTTCTTTTCTACCAAACCAAATTTGTAGTCTATGATATCAACTGTACCATTTTTTGTCCAGACAATTCGGTCAGGACGAGTATGATTTGATTCTTGTGAAGCAATATTCCGCTCCATAACGACCCTATCAAAGTCTTCAAACCATGCGGAAACACGCTCATCTGATACAGCTTTTGTCAGAATAGCAATTCGTTCATCAACCAGCTCACTGTCAAGTCCGGCTTTCTGTCCTTCCTGACGACATCTAAACAGTATATCATCTTTTGAATAAACACCTTTTAGAACTTCGTGCATAAATGTACCCATATTTCGTGCATCTTCAGGGTCGATATTCTCTTTCTCAGTAGTCACCAGGAAAAGCATTTTGCTATTGTCAAACACCTTATATGATGGCATTTCTATTGAATTACGTTTTGTCGAGCTATCATCTTTAAAAGTCGGTTTACAAGATATTCCGTATTCAAATGAACCATTATCAACATCAATATAATCAGCAAGTGGAGCCACAAGTCGATCTATTGATTTATCGAGATGCTCTCGATCCATATAACTTGACAACGTTTCTCTTGTCAAACTACACATCGTATCATAGATAGATTTCATCTCTTTCTCACCATCTTTCATTGCAATTACATATAGTTCTTGCTTTGCACGAGTGAATGCGACATAATACGTATTTATCACATCAACCAACTGTTTGCTACTTCTCAAGTTATATGAATTCTCAAATGGTGTACCTGCTAATAATGATTTACTTAGCTTAGTCGGGAAAATAGGGGGGATAATCTCATCTGGTATTCCTTTAAGAGGAACACTATCAACCCAATAAAGCTTTTCATCAGACATTTTTGGCTTTTTGCCAGCGTATGGGATAATAACACATTTGAATTCCAAGCCTTTAGACTTATGGATAGTCGATATTGTCATTGCATCTTTTGACTCGGGAGAATCCACCTTAAATCTATAACCGTTCAAATCCCACCATTTCAAGAATGAATATAAATCTCCTTGATTTCGAGAGAGATAGTCTTTTGCAACGTCCTGGAACATTGTAATGAACAGCGTATTTTCGGCTCTCATATCTTCAGGTAAAAGCAGTATTGCCCTATCAATCAGCGACAAAAGGTCGTTAACGCTATTCTTGAGCGGATTTAAGCGGTATATTTCGCTTGTTATATTACTGTCTTCTACCGCCTTAATTAGCGCATCTCCAAGTATTTCTTTCCGTTTATCGTCATAATCATCTATTTTAGTAGAAGTTAAATTCAACTCAAAACGATGATGTAGCTTTAACGAATCGGCTTGTGAATATTTTTTAGCGGGTGCAGATTCATCAGCCTGCATATTATCCAAACGACTATTCAGCTTCAATATATTGACGAGCAATTTAATTGCCGGTGATGAGTTCAACGCTACCGCCTCGTTCGAAATGATTTTGAATTTAGGTAGTTTCGGTTCTATTCCTGGTTCCGATTTCATGGCATTCAGCAATGCCTCTGTAATCGTTTGCCCTTCCTCATTTTTTCTAATTAAGATTGCTATATCGCCCGGTTTATATACTTTAAGTAATTCAGATATAGTTTCGATGGCAAGTTGAGTTGCTTCTTCTGAAAACTCAGAGTTATTTTTCGATTCTAAAAATCTAAAAGTAACTTTTCCTGGCTCGGAATCATTTTTTGGGGGAATATCTTGAATAACTTTCTTATATGCGTTGTTTTCGCCAAGTTCTGAAGTGTTATTCAATGCGTTTCCAAGTGCGAAAAATAGCGAATTATTAAATCTTATAACATTCTCAGAGCTTCGCCAGTTAACATTTTCCGACAGCTTATTTCCACGAACTTCAACAGGTTGGTCTTGACTTTCAATATCTTTCTGAGCTTCAGACCCGAGCAACTCAGGTTCGGCATTTCTAAATCGGTAGATACTTTGTTTTTCATCACCGATTATCAAATCGTCATATCCTTTTGAAAGACTCTCAACAAGTAACGGCATCATATTTTGCCACTGCATCTTTGATGTATCCTGAAATTCATCTATCAGATAGTTGTTGAGTTTCAAGCCCATACGCTCATATATAAACGGCGTAGGACTTCCATCAATGATTCCGTTTATCAATTCGTTTGTATCAGAGAGCATTATGATATTTCGCTCACGACAATACTCCCTCATCGCTTTTACTACAATACTTAAAAGTCCGGTCAAGCAAATATTTTTTTTCATAATATTTGCTGTCTTAAGCATGGAATAATTTCGAATCACGGTTTGTGCAAGATCTTTTCCTTCCTGTTTAAGCGATAATGAGACATCAGGAGCTTTGCCGATGTCCTTTGCACTTTTAGAAAAGACTTTATCTTCATCTTCGGCGGCCTTCAATGTGGTTGTATTGGGGTCGTCAATCTGACCCGTAATCCACTTATTTAACCATTCAGGTTTCATTTTGCTGAATCCTGCAATTTCAAGAGCATTTATCTCGTTGAGAAATTTTTCAGCCTTTACCTTTATTTCGTTCTTTATTTCAGAAATATATCTACTGAGTGCCTTTTCAAATGCCTTAAGTTTTTCAGGATGCTCAAGATATGGCATCATTTCATCACCCCGTAGAATAAACTCTTCATTAATCAACGAGTTTATATCTTCAACCAACATTGAAAAAAGGGAAGAATCGCGATTAAAAATGTTGAATTTCTTGCTGTCTTCAACCTGATCTTCCATAAAGACCTCTAGCCAGTGACGCAATAGCTGAGTTTGTGTATCCACAATCTCTAATGAATCGTCAAGACTCTCAAAAAGCTGAATAATAACCTGAGATATTATTGCACGGCGGTCAAGTTCAATTTCAAAGCTGCCATTTCGGTCAATATCAAATGCAAAAGTCCTGAGTATCTGCTGAAAAAATGAGTCAATTGTACTGATATTGAAGCTCGAAAAATTAAATAAAATCGAGTACAAAGCGTTTTTTGCAGCATTTTTTATTTTATCCAAATCATTAGTCTGCAAATCATCTTTCAAATAATTGATGAGTTTACAGTGAACCGGGTCAGAAGCCAGAATTGACAACTCATATATAATGCGTTGTTTCATTTCCTCGGTTGCCTTATTTGTAAAAGTGATTGCGAGAATATGACGTTGAGCCTTATCTCGATTTTCAATCAATTTGTATTTACCATTATCATCCTTTACGCCAAGTAACATTTTTATGTATTCGCGTGTTAGGGTAAAGGTTTTTCCCGAACCGGCTGAAGCCTTATAAATTTTTAGCATCGGCTATAATGATTGGAATTTATTCTGTCAGATTTTTCTCGCTTTATAACCTTCTTTTTCAAGAAGTTTTAATACATCGTCACGGCGGTCTCCTTGAATGAGAATTTCTCCGCCACGAGCCGAACCTCCTGTACCGAGTTTCTTTTTAAGCACACCCGCCAACGATGCAATATCTTCTTCGGTTTCAGTCTCATCAAATCCGACAATAATGGTGGCAGTCTTTCCTCCACGACCTTTCTTATCAAGTATAATATCAAGTCGCGATTTATGTTTAACCGGCTCTGGTGTTTCGATATTTACGATTTCTTCAATACCTTCGGCGGGTAATTTGCTCTTTATATTAGCAAGCATATCTTGCCACGATTGTTTATCTGAGGTAACCACTATTATTGTAAGTATTAATTATGAGTGTGCTCTTGCTCTTCGATATCGTCAATAATCATAGGAGCTCCTGAAATAAAGACAGTATCGGGTGATTCATCAGCGAAGAAATCACGCGGTGAATCTAAAATTTTATTCATTTCTGCCAAAAAGTGAATCCAATGCTGATCATCTATGGGCATATCGTTATACAATACGCTTGCCTCCAATGAATCCTGTTCCATTGCCATGTGGAAACAACGTGTAGCCATTGCGACATTCACATCTTCATCACGGTTTTCAGAAAGACGCATATATATGATTGACAAACGGCACAACTGTGATGTTGTCAAATCATTCAAGCTGTCGCGGACGGCTATCTTATGACATATTTCTGATGCTTCACTATAATCATTATTGGATAGAGAGAATTCTGCAGCTTCGATATTTTGATCAACGTTATCAAAGCTACACGATGTGAAAATCAAAGCAGATAATAAGGAACTTAAAAGTAAAAAGCGAGACAATCTATACATAATACTTGTTTTTCGACTACAAACTTACAAAAAAATCGGGGCGTGGCAAAACATTTTTAGATAAAAATTTGTCAAACAGAATTACTTGGAGTTTTCAAAAATATTTTGTAACTTTGTATGTTAATCCAAACACATTTTAAATGTCAAATAAAGATTTTATTATTATAAAAGGAGCATGCGTCAACAACCTAAAAAATGTTGACGTTGAGCTTCCTCGCAATAAATTTATTGTAATTACCGGGCTCTCAGGTTCGGGTAAGTCATCGCTTGCTTTTGATACACTATACGCCGAAGGTCAGCGTCGATATGTCGAAAGTTTGTCAGCTTACGCCCGCCAGTTCCTTGGTCGTATGTCTAAGCCCGAAGTCGATTTTATAAAAGGGCTTCCGCCGGCAATCGCCATTGAACAAAAGGTCAATACACGCAATCCGCGAAGCACCGTCGGAACATCGACAGAAATATATGACTATCTGCGACTTCTTTTCGGTCGTATCGGTCACACATTCTCCCCTGTCAGCGGCAAAGAAGTGAAAAAAAACTCAGCTGATGATGTCACTGATGCAGTACTCGCCTATCCCGAAGGTACACGAATTGCCGTTGCTGCCCCAATCAACAAGCCGGATGACCGTAAGGCGGAGACTCAACTCGACATATATTTAAAAGAGGGATATTCTCGTCTTATAAGTATTGACGGGAATTTTGAGTCAATAGAAGATTTGATTAAATCAAATATCGACGATGTGAAACTCAAAGAATACCGGTTACTCATTGACCGAATGGTTGTCAGCAAGGAAAAAGATGAAATCAGCCGTTTGACAGAGTCAATCGAAACTGCGTTTTTTGAAGGGAATGATAATGTTGAAGTTTTTGTCTGGAAAGACAGAGACTCGATTGAACGTTTAGACTTCTCTCGCAAATTTGAAGCCGATGGGATTACTTTTATCGAGCCTTCCGATCTACTTTTCAACTTCAACAATCCCTACGGAGCTTGTCCGGTTTGCGAAGGATTTGGTAAAACCCGCGGTATTGCAGAAAATCTTGTAATACCAGACACTTCATTGTCTGTCTATGACAATGCTGTTGCTTGTTGGCGCGGTCCGGTTATGAGCAAATGGAAAGAAAAGCTCATATCTCTTGCATCGTCAATCAGTTTTCCTATTCATCGCCCATATTTCAAACTCTCTCAAGAAGAAAAAGATATTTTATGGCACGGTAAAGGCGATTTTGAAGGCATTGACGGCTTTTTCAAGATGGTTGACAGCAATTTAGCCAAAGTGCAATATCGCATTATGAAGGCTAATTATAGCGGAAAAACCATCTGCCATAAATGCCATGGATCTCGTTTACGCCCCGAAGCGATGTATGTCAAGATTAACGGCAAAACTATAGCCGACCTTGTCGTTATGTCGGTTGAAGAACTCGACAAATGGTTTGATTCCATCAAGCTTTCACCCATAGAAACAAAAATTGCGACTCGCCTTCTCACTGAAATTCGTAGTCGTTTACGTTTCTTGAACGATGTCGGTCTCGGATATTTGACACTCGATCGTCTCTCATCTTCACTATCAGGTGGTGAAAGTCAGCGTATTAACCTTGCGACATCGCTTGGAAGCAGCCTTGTTGGTTCAATCTATATTCTTGACGAACCAAGTATCGGATTACATCCCCGTGATACTCATAGATTAATTGGTGTACTTCGCCATCTTCAACAAATCGGCAACACAGTTGTCGTTGTTGAACACGATGAAGAAATCATGCGCGCATCTGACTATATTATTGATGTGGGTCGTGATGCAGGACGCAATGGCGGTAACATTGTATATCAGGGTCCCTCAGATAAAATAACTGATGCAACAAACAGTTATACTGCCGATTATCTTTCCGGCAGAAAATCTATCCCGACACCTACAAGCCATCGTAAATGGTCTGACTATATATTAGTTGAAGGTGCACGCGAAAATAATTTGAAAAACATCGATGTGAAATTTCCGTTGGGAGTTCTAACTGTTGTTACCGGAGTCAGCGGATCGGGTAAATCCACTCTCGTTCGCGACATTCTTTATCGTGCGCTTAACCGCGAGTTTGGCAATGCAGGCGATGCTCCCGGTGCATTCAAAGGTTTGTCAGGAGATCTTAAGAGATTGTCGGCAGTCGAATTTGTTGATCAAAATCCGATTGGTAAATCATCCCGTAGTAATCCTGCCACCTACCTCAAAGCCTACGATGAAATCAGAACTCTTTTTGCCGCACAGCAATCGGCTGTTCAAATGGGATTTACTCCTTCATATTTCTCATTTAACACCGAAGGTGGACGATGTGAAGAATGTAAGGGCGAAGGTTATATAACCGTTGAAATGCAGTTTATGGCTGACATCACTATCGAATGTGAATCGTGCCACGGACAAAGATTTAAACGTGATATTCTTGATATAACCTATCGTGGAATGAATATCAACGACGTTTTGAATATGACCGTTGATCAGGCTATCGAATTTTTCGGAGAATCCAATGGGGCAACCGAGAAAAAAATTATCAAACGTCTTAAACCATTACAAGATGTCGGACTCGGTTATATTAAACTCGGGCAATCATCTTCAACACTCTCTGGTGGTGAGAACCAACGAGTTAAACTTGCAAGCTATCTTGCCGGTGACAACCGTCAGCCAACAATGTTCATTTTTGATGAACCGACAACCGGTCTTCATATACACGACATCTCAACGTTGCTTGACTCGCTTAAGCGACTTATCGAATTAGGTCATACAGTTGTTATCATTGAACACAACATAGATGTTATCAAGACTGCTGACCATGTGATAGATATTGGTCCTGAAGGCGGTGATATGGGTGGTTACATTGTAGCAACCGGTACCCCGGAAGAAATCATGGAAGTTCCCGAAAGTTATACCGGTCAATTCCTGAAATTGGATGCATCGCGATAGAATTACATTAATAAATAGGTGTGATTTTGCAAAAATTAAGTTTATTTTTTAAAATTCCGTTCAATTTCATACCGCTAAATTATCTTATATCACGATTTATTGCTACCTTTGCAAATCAAAACAAAGAAATTATATTTAGCAATTACTCATAAGAAAATTTTATGAACGTTACATTAGAAAAACTCAACGATTTGACCGCAAAAATCATTGTCAACGTTGAAGAAAATGACTACAAAGAAAAGCTCAACAAAGACCTCAAACAAATCGCTAAAACTCACGATTTTCCAGGATTCCGTAAAGGTCATGTTCCCTTCTCTCAAGTTGAAAGACGTTTTGGTAAAGCCGTAAAAAGTGACATCATCAACCAGGAAGTTTTCAACAAAGTCATTGAATATCTTAAAGATAACAAAATCAACATTCTTGGTGAACCCTTACCCATTGAAATAAAAGAAGTTTCTCTCGATCAGAAAGACTATACTTTTGAATATGAAGTTGGTCTTACTCCCGAAGTGAAAATTGATCTTGAATCACTCAAACTCCCCTTCTATCAGATCAAAGTAACTGATGAAATGGTTGCTGATCAGGACAAAGCTCTTCGCGAACGTTTCGGTGCTCAAATTCCCGGTGAAACCGTTGAAGATAATGCGCTCGTTAAAGGTGCAATCATGGAACTAAACCCCGATGGCTCTGTAAAAGAATCAGAAGATGCAATCCAGGTTATTGACGGAATCGTTGCTCCTTCTTACTTCACAGATAAAGAGCAAACCAAACTTTTCCTCGGTAAAAAAGTTGGTGATAAAGTTGTTTTCAACCCTGCAAAAACTTGTAACGGAAACACAGCCGAACTCGCATCAATGCTTCACATTGACAAAGATAAAGCTGCATCAGTTACAGGCGACTTTGAATTAGCAATCTCTGAAATCATCGTTGTTCGTCCTGCTGAACACAACGAAGAATTCTTCAAAAATGTATTTGGCGAAGAAGTTAAAGACGAAGAAGCTTACAACAAGAATCTCCGTGAAATGATCGCTGCTCAGCTTGCACCTAATAGCGAGGGTCTTTTCCGCTATATGGCTGAAAAAGAAATCATCGAAAAATTCGGTAAATTTGAACTTCCTGCTGAATTCCTCAAAAAATGGCTCGTTACACGTAACGAAGAACTCAATGCTGAAAACATTGATACCGAATACGAACGTCTTGTTCCTGCATTCAAATGGGAACTTCTCAAAGGCGACATCTGCGCTAAGAACGATATCAAGGTTGAAGAACCTGAACTCCTTGCATTTGCAAAACAAATGGCAATGCGTCAGTTCGCTCAGTATGGCATGACAAATCTTTCAGAAGATATCTTTGAAGATTATGCAAAACGCATGATTAACGATGCTAAAACCCGCAACCAAATCGTTGAGCAAGTTGTTGACAACAAAATGTACAATGCTATCAAAGCTAAAGCACAGGTTGACAACAAAGAAGTTTCGCTTGACGAATTCAAAAAAGTTGCTGAAGAAGCTCAGAAATAATTATCTATCAGATATAAATAAAAAGAGGAGTAAACTTTCAAGTTCACTCCTCTTCTTATTTTGTCAAATGTTTTCGAATTATTCATCGAGAGAATTATCTCGGGGATTATCATTTAGCGTTTGCGTACGCTCCTTTACTAATTCAGGATCTACTTTATTTTTATCAGCAGAATCGATTGACTCACCGATGTAGAAATCTTTTTCGGTTGAATAGTCTTTTGAATTTGTTTTTTTCTCAGTAGGTTTCATAATATCCTTTATTTTGTTTGTTATACTTTTTCTACAAGTAAAACACGCAAAAAGATAAAATGGTTTAGTTATTTTTCAGCAAGAGGGAGTTTGTTCATCTCCTCGATATATGACAGTAGCTCATCGCGTCCACGCTTATCTTCGCTTGAAGTTTTAAATATAGGCGGGAGTGCTTCCCACTGCTCCAGCAAAACCGATAAATAGTTTTCAATAGCTTTCTTTGCAGCAGACGATGTCAACTTATCGAGTTTAGTAAAGACAATACTGAAGGGTACTTCATTTTCTCCTAACCACTCCATAAATTCGAGGTCAATTTTTTGAGGACTATGGCGCGAATCAATTAATAGAAACAGATTGGTCATCTGTTTTCTATTAAGGATATATGATTTAATAATTCGACTGATTTCAGCTCGTCCTTCTTTGTTTCGGCGTGCAAAACCATAGCCGGGTAAATCCACAATATACCACGAATCATTAACCAAAAAGTGATTAATCAATAATGTCTTTCCGGGTGTTGCCGAAGTTTTGGCGAGATCTTTGCGATTGGTCAACATATTGATAAGCGATGACTTACCAACATTACTTCGACCAATGAATGCGTACTCATGTAGATTATCTGTCGGACATTTCGTTACATCCGAATTACTGATTACAAAACGAGCTGTATTTACTATCATAATTTTAATCGAGATATCGTTTATCCAAACCTTTATATGCATCAATACGACGATCGCGCAAGAAAGGCCACCAACGGCGAACGTTTTCCGTGCGACGGCGATCAATTTCTATCAATGCTATATCTTCTTTATCAGATGGAGACTGATGCAAAAATTCACCTTGCTGTCCGGAAACAAAGCTGCTACCCCAGAAAGTGATACCGTTTGTTGCACCGGACGGGTCAGCTTCATGACCGACACGATTAACGGTGATAACCGGTAATCCGTTGGCGACGGCATGTCCTCGTTGAACAGTTATCCATGCCTCGCGCTGACGCTCTTTCTCATCTGGAGTATCACTGCTCTCCCACCCTATTGCTGTGGGATATATAAGCATTTCTGCTCCACGAAGAGCCATCAATCGAGCTGCCTCGGGATACCACTGATCCCAGCATACAAGTACGC
>JAIDRE010000109.1 GCA_029061925.1 Muribaculaceae bacterium
GTGTAGTCGAGAGTGGTTTCTTGGTTTGGTGTGGTGTGTGATGAATCGGAGTCGCAATCGGCTTGGTTGAGTGGTTGGTATTCGGGGGGATCGATTCCGAGAATTTCACAGATAATGTTTTCGAGTCTGCAGTCATAGTTGACCAGGGTCTCGTATTTTTCGATTGCGTTGCTCTTGAAGAATGGTGCAAATTTGTCGATGTAGTATTCAAAAAAGGGGGTGCGACCGTATGCCGATTCGAGTGCGGTCAGGTGGAGGTGCCACCATTGTCCGTGGTCTGACAGACGGATGTCGCTCCATGTTGCTCGGGTCAGACTCTCGGGCTTAGATATCGGCAAGGTTAGCTTCATCTCGCCGTTGACGTCGGCGATGGCAGTGCGATGTGTCGATTTGAAACGTTTGTCAAAACGCGCGGATGTATCGACAATGGCGTTGCCAAACGCTGCAATCAAGGCATACCGCCTTATCGACCCTAAAAACGACGGCGACAGAATGACGGTCGAGTCGGGGAAACGCAGCAAAGGTCGTTGATTGTCAATCATTTGTCGGGATTGGCATCACGGAAGATACGGTTCCAGCGTATGCCGCCATTAAAGATTGATTTATCTTTGTCAAACGAAATCAAGACTCGCCACGGTGAACCGATAATGTGGTCTTCGGGAACGAATCCCCAGTAGCGCGAGTCGAGCGAGTTATGACGGTTGTCGCCCATCATAAAGTAGTAGTCCATCTTGAACTCGTATTCATCGACCGGTTTGTCGTTGATATAGAGAGTGCCATTGACCATTTTTGCCGAGGGGTTGTTTTCGTAAACACGGATTGCTCGGTCATAAATGTTCCAATTGTCATCGGTGATTTTGAGCTTCATTCCTTTTGCCGGAATCAAAATGCCATCTTCGCCACCATATTCGTCAATTGTCCATGAATCAGAGATATAGTCGGGGAACAGCATTCCGTCGGGTTGCTGAGGCAATCTGATGATATGGCTTATGCGTCCGGCTGCCTGCAAAGATTCAATCATTCCTTTTGTCAATGGAGTTACATAGACCATCGGAACTGTTCCGTCGGGGTTGACATCATAGCCGTTGACACGTGCAAGGGTAGTGTCCTGAGCGAGTTCGCTGACAAAGTGGATATCTTCGGCGGCAACACCGAGTTCATTCCATTCTTCATCGGTCAGACCTAGTCCTTTGACCTGGAAAATGTAGTTATATTGAACGTTTTCGGGTGTTTTCTCGGCAACGCCATCGATGAAGATTGTACCGTCAACGATTTTGAGACGTTGTCCGGGGAGTCCGACGGCACGTTTAACATAGTTTTCGCGACGGTCAACGGGACGATAAATGACATCGCCAAAAGTAGCTTTATTATTGATAACGGCATTGCGTCCCAAGCTTTTGACAAGGGTGTAATAATCGGGATTTGATACTTTTGACATAACAGTATCACCGGCAGGGAAATTGAAAACAACGATGTCGCCATTCTCAACCTTGCGTATTCCTTTGAGACGATGATAGCTCAACGAGGGCTTTTCAAGATAGCTTTTCGAGTTGAAGATTGGGAGTGTATTATGAACCAGCGGGAAGTTGACCGGGGTCATCGGCACGCGGGGTCCGTAGATAGTTTTGTTGACAAACAAATAGTCACCGGTGAGCAGGGTTTTTTCGAGCGACGATGACGGAATCTGGTAGTTCTGTCCTAAAAAAGCAAAGACAAAATAGACCAGAATTAGCGCATAAACAATCGCATCAACCCAACTCATTATCGATTTGACAGCCTTGTTTTTGCTGTTTTTCCACCATGTAAACGGTATGTAACCGGTTATGTAGATATCAAATAGCAGGAAAAGAAAAAGCGCGAGCCACCAGTTGCCCATCCAGGCAACCCATAAAAGAAAAATCAGGGCTACAATGGCAAAACGCACCCAACGGGTCGGGCGCGTTGCTTTCACTCGGCTACGCAAGTCGGCGGTGAATTCGTTATAAGTCATTTAAAAACTTTGAGTGTGTCAAATTTATTTGATGTTATCTACTTCAAGGTCGCCGTTGATGATTTCGTGCCAGGGCAATCCTTGAACGGCGAGTTGTTCCATGAATGGATCGGGGTTGAACTCTTCAACGTTGTGAACGCCCGGTTTAACCCATTGTCCGGTGAGGAACATCATTGCTCCGATCATTGCCGGAACGCCGGTTGTATAGCTGACAGCCTGCATACCGGTTTCGCGGAATGCGGCTTCGTGGCTACAGTTGTTGTAGATATAATATGACAAGGGGCGGTTTTCTTTGTCGAGACCCGAGATGCGGCATCCGATTGATGTTTCTCCGTGATAGTTTTCGCCAAGATCTTGAGGATTAGGAAGAACGGCTTTGAGGAACTGGAGAGGTACGATTTTTTGACCATTATATTCAACCTCGTCGATGCGAGCCATACCGATGTTCTGGATAACACGCAGGTGAGTGAGATATTCTTTGCCAAAGGTCATCCAGAAACGGGCGCGTTTGATTGTCGGGAAGTTCTGAACGAGCGATTCAAGCTCTTCGTGATAGAGAAGATATGAGTCGCGGGGACCAATGTTTGGGTAGTTCAATTCGGCATGGATTTCAAGGGGACCGGTGGTTACCCATTTGCCGTCCTGATAATAACGTCCGTTTTGAGTGATTTCGCGGATGTTGATTTCGGGGTTGAAGTTGGTGGCAAAGGCTTTACCGTGGTCACCGGCATTACAATCGACAATGTCGAGATATTCCATTGCCGAGAAGTAGTGTTTGGCAGCGTACGCGGTGAAAACGCCCGTAACACCAGGGTCAAAACCGCAACCGAGAATAGCGGTTAAGCCGACTTTTTCAAAGCGGTCGCGATAGGCCCACTGCCATGAATATTCAAAGTGAGCCTCATCTTTAGGCTCGTAATTGGCTGTGTCGAGATAGTTTACGCCACATTCAAGACATGCGTCCATGATTGTGAGGTCTTGATAGGGGAGTGCAACGTTTATTACCAGGTCGGGTTTGTGGCGTTTGAAAAGCTCAACAAGCTGAGGTACAGAATCGGCATCAACCGAGTCGGTCGTAACATTGGGTTTGTTGATAGCTTTGGCAACGGCGTCACATTTTGATTTAGTGCGAGATGCAATAACGATTTCGTTAAAAACTTCGGGGTTCTGGGCACATTTGTGAGCCACGACAGTGCCGACACCACCTGCTCCGATAATAATAACTTTTGCCATATCTTTGAGTGTAGTTAAATTTCAAAATGATTTCAGGTCGCTAAATTACTCATTTTCTTTGGCGCTGACAAAAAAATTAAGTTAAACCATCAAAAAAACGTAATGGGTCGGTCGGAAAAAATCATGTCTCGTGTAACAAATCGACAGCTTCATCCGTCAAAGGGGTATAGTCAACCAAACATAAATAGAAATAATGAAAACTATAACCACATTCCTCACAATGCTCCCGGTCGTGACGGTCATGACTGCTCAATCACTAACATCTCTACCCGATACGCTTGAAACAACCCGACAACTCAACGAGGTTGTTGTCGAAGCGCAGATGCAGCACACCTCGGCAACAGTTACAACTTATTATCCCGACCGCAATACAAAACGGACTGCGCAGAACGCAATCGAACTTCTCGACCGTATGGCGATTCCACAAATAAGCATAAATCCTGTTGCCGGGTCGGTTGAGACTCCGGGCGGAGAGAGTGTGTCAATCTACATTGACATGGAGCAGGCGAGTCAAGAAGAGATGGATGCACTACGCCCCGAGGACGTTAAAAAGGTCGAATATCTTGCATTTCCGACCGACCCGCGTTATAATCACGACAAACATGTCATAAATATTACTTTAAACCATTATGAATATGGTGGTTATGCCAAAATTTCGGGTACTGGAAATGTTATGGCAGGATCGGGGAGCGGGCTTGCCTATACAAAGATGTCTTATCGACGCATGACCTATGACCTCAATGTGGCAGATAAATATTCTGACCGACATAATAGCGGAACCGAACAGACTCAGGTTTTCAGATTTCCACGAAATAATGATGTCGTTGACGAGATAACCCGAAGTAACTTGCTTGATTATGGCAGATTTAGACAGAATCAGCTTGGTGCTTCGTTCCGTGCAAAATATGCCTCGGACAAGGCTATGATATCAAACACAGTGTCGTTTACTGCGAAAAGGACGCCCAACAACGACAGCCGCGGAAGTTTAATTTTCTCAAACGTAAATTTTGAAAATCAGACATACTCAAACAGTTCAAATTCAACATATATTTATCCACGTTGGAAAGGAAGCTATTTTTTTAATCTCGACAATGGGTTTAAGTTAAACATTTTACCGTCAGCGCTTTATCAATATACGAAATCTCATCGTAAATATGAATCAAAAGAAACATCGATTATGACTGATGCAATTGAGAAGGCTGTAACGGCCAAACTACAGTGTCAATTAAACAAATCTTTCAGCAAATATCATACGGTCGACATTAATTTGCTCGGAATATACTATTATAATAAAGTTGATTATACAGGTAACACAGTGGCTTCACCGGTTTTCAATCAGTTTGCCTATGGCGGTATGCTTGGATATAGTTTTAACAAGGACAGGTTTTATGGTCAATTTATAGGTGCTATCGCCGGAGAATCAAATGAAATCAGCGGAGTCAGGGTTAATAGCATAATACCTGTATTTAATCTTAATGTTCAGTATGCAATCAATAATAAAAATTCGATCGTTGTTACATCATATTATAATGTAACAACGATCGAGGCGGCCGATAAGACACCAAACTATATCCAAGAAAATGAATTATTATATAAAACAGGTAATCTTTATCTTAAAAATTCTCCTTTAAGTTCTGCTTCGATTGATTACACATGGTTGCCAAACAACATATTTTCAATCTCGGCAAACTCGGGATGGTTTCAAAGGTTCAACCGTATCGTACCGGTTTTTACACCCGATGGCCCCGATGGATTGATGTTGCGCTCGCTTGAAAACAATGGTGATTATCAGGAGTTTTATGTCGGTACATCTCTATCGGCAAAATTGCTGAAACGCTCATTAGTTTTCAAGGTAGCACCACGCATGTGTTTTGAAAAGACGACAGGTTTGTATACCGACCGGGCCAATTATCTTTCGTTATCCTTGAGCGCGACATATTATCTTGACAAGTTCTATTTCTCGGCTTATTATTCGACCGCAAGCCGCAACTTGGTGGAATACAGCCTTAACGAAACTTCGATAAAGCGTAAGCCATTCTATCGAATCAAAGTTGGATGGAGCAATGGGCGATGGAATTTGAGCGCATCGGCTGTCAATATTTTCAGAAGGAATTGGGTGGAGTCGACATCGAGTCTAAAAAGCGTCTGGTTTGACCAGTTCACAACCGAATATGGTGCCTCAAGTCATCGTTATGTCGGGATTACTGCCAGCTATACTTTTGGATTTGGCAAGAAAGTAAAACGTGGCGATGAAATTCAAACGTCTGACGAAGGCGGGTCGGCAATTATGAAATAATAGACATATCTCTAATATTCAGGTGTGTTATTGATGAAATTGGTAACTATCGTAGGAAGATAATTGAAATGACTGATTTAGTTAATAATTAAGTTAAAGCATTAAAAATTGGATATAATCTGAAAGAAACCATTAATTTTGCATTATAATAGACGCAAATAATAAAGATGAAACTTAGAAGTAGGGAATGTCCTAATTGTCATCGGTTGGTTTCAATAAAGACTTGTTCGACATATTTTTTACACGGAATCAATCGAACAATCAGATGTAACCACTGCGGTTCGGAACTTATGCTACAACAGGAACCGATACCTTTCCAATGGTGTATGTTTGCCGGATTTGTTTGTGGAGTAGTCCCTGCGGAATATTTTCTATATATTAGACAGTTGGGGTTGTCTAAGTCTCTATTATATGCTGCTCTAATCGGATTGTTAGGTCTGGTTATCTGTATGATTTTAATATTAAATAAGATCTATTTTAAGAAAATATTAAATTAATTTTATCATAATGAGACGTATTGCTTTAAATTTAAAACGTATTTCTATAGTTATTTCTTGTGCAATAGGCTCGCTTTGTGCTTTTGGCTGGGGGCGAACGGGGCACGATGCGGTGAGCTATATTGCTGAGTGTCATTTGACTCCGACGGCTAAAGCGAATATTGAGAAGTATCTTGACGGGGAGTCGATAGTTTATGATTCGTCGTGGCCCGATTTGGTTCGTGCTACGCCCGAGTATAAGCATACGAGCTCATGCCACATGTATAATATCGGTGCTGACGGGAAGTATCAGCCTCGCCCGAAGGGTGACGCTGTTGCTCTTTTAAATCAACAGATTGAGCTGCTCCACGACTATAAGAATTTGTCAGACTCGGCTGTGAATGTCGGTATCAAGTTTATTGTTCACTTGATGGGCGATCTTCACTGTCCGTCTCATCCCGATTTTGAGGGTGTCAATCAATGGTTTGGCTTTGAGTTAAACGGTAAACCTATGGAATATCACAAGTTTTGGGATTATTATGCCATCGAAACGAGTCACAAGTGGTTTTTCACTGAATATCAAAATCAGCTTGACCGAAAGTCGCCCGAAGAGATAGCGGAAATTTGTCAAGGTTCAATCGAAGACTGGGCAAACGAGACTGCGGGAATCGTTGGCGTTACATATGAGTGGATAAAACCTGAAATGAAATTAAACAAGCAGGAAACCAATCTGTTACTGCTAAAATCGGCTCGTCTTGCCGACCGCCAAATTGCGAAAGCCGGTTACCGACTGGCTCACATCCTCAATTCAATTTTTGACCCGGAATATGGTCAATAAGTGTTATATCTTCACTCAATCGTTATTTCAGGATTAATCTCCAGTAAATCATGTATAAAGGCGTCAGTGTCTTTGGGCGAAATTTCAAGCGGGACTGCTAATTTGGTCGTTCCGCGTTCAAATTTGATTGAGATTCGGTCAGTTGATAGGGCGGGCGCTGCCAAGATACTTTTAACTCTCTTGATCGACTTTATATTTTCGATTGGATACCAGCGGCATTTGCCATTACCTTTCACTCCAAGTTGATCGCCTTTTATGATATAATAAACTGATGTTAAGGCGAGTCCGATTATGCCAAGAAAGATCAATGCAGCAATCAAAACCAAATACCACTCAAGCCCGGCAAGTATCATTGCTGTTGGTGCGATAGTTATAACGAGGAACAAGGTAAGATTGACCCACCAATCAATTTTTGATCTGTAATATTTAGCTGTCATTTCAATTCCGATTTTTGATATAAAATATCTCGCGACCGTCGATTGTTTCGACATCGTAGGGGAGTGCCGGGGGTACAGGAGCTGGTTTGCCGCCGTTTTCCCCGAGATTGAATGGCGCACGTTCAATGCGTATTCTATCCCAGAGTCCCGACTTGATAAATTCGTTGAGCAATGTTGGACCAGCTTCAACGAGCACCGAATTAATATTGCGTGAATAGAGTTGTTGAAGTATTTCGGCTGGTGATGAGGCTGTTAAGATGATTGGCTCTGAACCTGTAGTGAAAATATTGGCGTTGGGTGAGGTTTTGCCGTTGCGGTCAAGAATGAATTTTACGGGCGATTGACCTCCGCTCCAAAGACGCGAGTCGAGTCGCGGATTGTCGGCAAGAACGGTTGTCGATGTTGTCAAAATCGCCTGGTGACAGCTTCTTAATTGGTGGACAAGAGTCGATGTCGGTGGTGTTGAAAATTTAACGGGATGACCCTCTTTGTCAGCCATAAATCCATCATTACTTTGTGCCCATTTGAGTGTTACGAAAGGTCGTTTAAACGTGAACGAAGTCATGAAAACCGGGTCGAGTTCACGGCATCGGCGGGCAATTTCCTCGTCTGCAATAACCACTTCTATTCCTGCTCGTTGCATCATTTCAATGCCACCACCATCGACTTTGGGGTTTGGATCGACCGCACCAACAACAACTCGTTTGACTCCTTTGTTAATTATGAGCAGCGAGCATGGAGGCGTTTTGCCATAATGAGAACATGGTTCAAGCGTAACATATATGGTTGCCCGGTCGAGTAGTTTTGAATTGGCTTCGCTGACCGAGTTAAAAGCGTTTACCTCGGCATGAGGTCCACCCCACTTGCGATGAAATCCTTCTCCAATGATGAGGTCTCCGACAGCAATAACTGCCCCGACATGAGGGTTTGGGGCAACGTTTGAGAGACCAAGACGTGAAATCTCGATTGCACGTTCAAGCATTTTGTAGTCGGTCGGCGACAAGTTTGATTGAGATGACATCTATATTATGATTATTACGTTTTGATAGCTTAAGTGATTGTTTTTGATATGCAAAGATAGTTGATAGGTTAGTGTGTATAACCAAATTAACATCTTTTAATAGAAATTTGGTGTTAAAATAGCTAAAAACTGTACTAAACCGGCTTTCACGTTTTTTATAAAAACAGTATCTTTGCAAATGTTTTTCAGAAGCGTCTGAAAAGCAATGATAATGAATCTTAGTTAACCTCAATTTCACACAATCTAATCTTAGATTTATACCAAATGTTTATCACGTTAATCATTTTATTTGTAATTGGCTATCTTGTAATAGCCCTCGAACATCCGCTGAAAGTCGATAAAACAGCAACCGCACTTTTGCTCGGTATGCTGATGTGGATTTTGTATGCTTTTGGAGCTGAATATCTTGTCCCGATGGCCGAAAGCGACCATCTGGCAAAGTATATTGCTGAAAATCCGCATGAAGCTCAAAAGTCGCTATATCATCAGGCTCTTGACTATATTTTGAATGTCAAGATTGTAGAGGCTCTTGGCGATATCACTCAAACTTTGTTGTTCCTTATCGGAGCGATGACCATTGTAGAGCTAATTGATGTTCATGGTGGATTTTCGGTCATAACCGACCGCATAAACACTCGCAAAAAATCTCGTTTGCTTTGGGTTGTATGTGCCACTACATTTGTTTTCTCGGCTATCCTCGACAATATGACCACGACGATTGTCATGATTATGTTGCTTCGCAAACTTGTTGCCGATCAAAAAGAACGTTGGATTTATGCCGCAATGGTTGTTATTGCTGCAAATACGGGTGGCGCATGGTCGCCAATCGGTGACGTAACAACTATCATGTTGTGGGTCAAAGGTAACGTGACAGCACTTGCACTCATTAAGTTTGTATTGTTGCCGAGTTTGGTTGCTCTGCTTGTTCCGTTGTTCATTGTGGCTCGTCGTCTCAAAGGCGAACTCCCGGTTAAGGATAATTCTACCGAGGGCAATCGTTGGTTGTCGGCAGGCGAACGCAACACGATGTTTATACTTGGTGTTGGTGGTTTGATTTTTGTGCCTATTTTCAAATCGTTGACCCATATGCCCCCGTTTGTCGGAATTTTGTTTGTACTCGGTATATTATGGGTTTACACTGAAATCTTTTATAATCGAAAACTTAGCGACGGTCGCTATGAAGATATGCCTGTCAATCGACTTCCGCGACTTATAGCACGCATCGATATGCCGTCGATTTTGTTTTTCCTTGGTATTTTGATGGCTGTGAGTGTTCTTCAGGCAACCGGCGTGTTGTCGGCAACGGCAACATTCCTCGACGAGGAAGTTCACAATATTTATGCTATCAACATTTTGCTCGGAACCCTTTCGTCGATTGTTGATAATGTGCCGTTGGTTGCCGGTGTTATGGGCATGTATCCAGTTGTGATGGATGCGGCTCAGGTGACGGGCTATGAAGCAGCGTTTGTGGTCGATGGAACCTTCTGGGAATTTCTCAGCTATTGTGCCGGTGTCGGCGGTAGCCTTCTCATCATCGGTTCGGCTGCCGGAGTGATTGCAATGGGTATCGAAAAAATCAACTTTGGTTGGTATCTTAAAAATTTCACACTTCTTGCGCTTGCCGGTTATCTTGCCGGAGCCGCCGTTTATATTATTGAAGTGATGTTGCTGAAATAATGGAAGTCGTTTACGAAGATAACCATATAATCGTTGTCAATAAAGCTCCCGGCGAGATTGTCCAAGGCGACAAAACCGGCGATAAACCGCTGAGTGAGATTGTTGGCGAATGGTTAAAGGCGAAGTATAACAAGCCCGGCAATGTCTTTGTCGGCGTTGTTCATCGCCTTGACCGCCCTGTTGGTGGATTGGTTATCTTCGCAAAAACTTCAAAGGCTCTCGCTCGACTCAATGAGATGTTGCGAAAGGGAGAGATTCATAAAACCTATTGGGCTGTCACCCGCAATATGCCCTCCAAACCAGAGGGATTGATTTCGGGATATATCCGCACGGTTGAACGAAACAACAAATCATATTTTTCGGCCACACCAAAAGATGGTGCCAAAGAGGCGAAGCTGGGATATAAACTGATTGCGTCGTCAGATCGCTATCACCTCCTTGAAATCAATCTTATGACCGGGCGTAAACACCAGATACGTGTACAGTTATCCTCAATTGGATGTCCGATTAAGGGTGATTTGAAATATGGCGATAAACGTTCAAACCAAGATGGTTCAATCTCGCTAATGGCGCGTCACCTGAATTTCGTTCATCCGGTGTCGGGTAATGTGATAGACCTGACCGCACCTGTACCAACCGGCTCAGAGGAAACCTTGTGGAAATATCTTGAGTCGGGTGCTGAATCAAAAGAAAATTGATTAACACATATATATAATATAAAAGGGGCAATGGAAAAGAAAGATTTAAAGATTGTATTTCTCGGCACTCCCGAGTTTGCTGTTGAGTCGCTCGATAAGATTGTTGAAAACGGATATAATGTCGTTGCTGTTGTAACTATGCCCGATAAACCTGCCGGACGTGGTCACAATCTTTTGCAATCGCCCGTCAAACAGTATGCTGTTTCAAAAGATATCCCTGTTCTTCAGCCTACCAATCTGAAAGATGAGGCTTTTGTTAAAGAACTTCGCTCTTATGGTGCCGATCTTTTTGTTGTCATTGCCTTTAGAATGTTGCCCGAGGTTGTTTGGCAGATGCCGCGATTGGGAACATTCAATCTGCACGCATCGCTTTTGCCCGACTATCGTGGAGCTGCACCAATCAACTGGGCTGTTATCAATGGCGATACCAAGACCGGAGTGACAACATTTTTCCTCAAACATGAAATTGACACCGGCGATGTAATCGACCGCATGAGTGTCGAAATCAATCCTGAGGATAATGTCGGTGATGTTCACGACCGACTTATGACGCTTGGTGCTGAACTCACGTTAAAAACGCTCGGCAAAATAGTTGATGGTACGCTTGAGACTAAACCTCAATCGGCGTTTGCTGATGAGTGTCAGTCGCCACGTCCTGCTCCTAAAATTTTCAAGGATACATGTCATATCGACTGGACGCGTCCGGTTGTCGATGTGCATAACCTTGTTCGTGGGTTGTCGCCCTATCCCGCTGCGTGGTCAACAATCGAGGATGACGGACCTCTCACCGGTCATCAGGTCAAGATTTTTGAAACTCAGATTGACGATGGCTCGGCCGATTCGTTAATCCCTGGACGAGTAACCGTTATTGGTAAGGATAAAATTGCGGTTGATTGCGGAGATGGACGACTTTTGATAAAAAAACTTCAGCTTCAAGGGAAAAAGGCAATGCCTGTTGATGAATTTTTGCGTGGAGCAAAATTGGTTAACCCGCGATTAGTATAATATATATATAATAATGCACCGCAAAAGCGGATTTCGCTTTTGTTAATTAATAATAAGGTGGAATCAGCTGTGTGAACTTTTTAAAACCCTGTTGTTTCGCCCGATTTTGCTTGTTTTCTCTCCGTTTTACCATGTTAGACGAAAAATATTAAAAAAAACGCTTGATTATCTCGCTGATAATCAGTGTCTTATGGGAATGTAATAAATTTTTGTATCAAAAAGTGAGACAAAAGTTTGCGTAATTGAAAAATAGTCCGTAACTTTGCACCCGCTTTTGAGATAGAGATCTCGCAAACGACTGAAATAATCAAGTAAAACAGTTAAATGCTGTTAAATTTGAGAATAAATTTTGTCAGTTCAGAGAAAGTTTGTAAC
>JAIDRE010000011.1 GCA_029061925.1 Muribaculaceae bacterium
AAAAAAAATATTATATTGCTTTTCAAAAATTTGAAAATTCAAAAAAACGCATTAACTTTGCACCCATAAATGCCCAGGTGGCGGAATGGTAGACGCGCTCGTTTCAGGTGCGAGTGCCGCAAGGTGTGCAGGTTCGAGTCCTGTTCTGGGTACGAGAATATCAGCCGTAAGTATTTGATTTATCATAACTTGCAACCAAACCATTCATCACCCCCAAGGTGGCGAAACCAATCATAAAACAATCGGGTAAAACCGATTTAATAACACGTTTAACTGAATTAAAACAAATTATATAACATATTAATACAAATCGGTATGAAATTTTTTCTAACGCTTCTTGCAATTCTTATGTCGTATGCTGCAGCTTCGGCACAAGATTTGAAATTCTTAGGAATCTCATTGGAGCAGCCTCAACAAGCAATCCACGAAGAACTTTTGAACAAAGGTATGAGTGACATCGCTTCTAATCTTGATGGTATCCACATGCGTGGAGATTTCTGGAAATTCAGAAACTGCGAACTCGCTGTATCAGGAAAAGCCGGTTCAATCGTTGAAGTTAAACCACCATCGTGGGTAACAGTTGAAACCATGAACGACTTGATCAGCTCTTTAACTCACAAATATGGTACGCCTGATACTTCTCAATCAAGCGACTTCCATCAAGAGTTTATTTGGTATATAGGAGATAACTGTATTGTCATTACCGATTTATATATTGATGGTCACAATTACAACATCGGATACTTCTCTAAAGACGCTACCCGTAACAAAATTGCGAACACCAGATATTACGATGCTGACCTCTAATCGTTAGCATTCAATCCCGATATTAAATCCCGGTTCTCTTTGAGAGTCGGGATTATTTTTTTACACTCCTATATAAATATATGTTAACCGTCAACTTTTTATCAACACTTTAGCCCCCAAATTTTGTGAGTTGAAAAAAAAGTAGTAAATTCGCAAATTGATTTTTATTCCCTCATTTAGAATAAATTTTTAAACCAAATATTTAACTTAAAATTCACGTTATGAGTAAAGAGAAAAAATTCGTAACTTGCGATGGTAACCAGGCCGCTGCTCATGTAGCTTATATGTTTACCGAAGTTGCGGCTATCTACCCAATTACTCCATCGTCAACTATGGCTGAATATGTCGACGAATGGGCTGCCGCAGGTCGCAAGAACATCTTTGGTGAAACAGTCTTGGTTCAAGAAATGCAATCTGAAGGCGGTGCTGCAGGTGCCGTTCACGGTTCTCTCCAGGCAGGAGCTCTCACCACTACCTTCACCGCTTCACAGGGTCTACTGCTCATGATTCCCAATATGTACAAAATCGCCGGTGAACAGCTCCCCAGCGTATTCCACGTTTCGGCTCGTACAATTGCATCTGACGCTCTCAGCATCTTTGGTGACCACTCTGACGTTCTCGCTTGCCGTCAAACCGGTTTTGCGATGCTCGCTGAAGGCTCGGTTCAAGAAGTTATGGATCTCGCCGGTGTTGCCCACCTCGCTGCTCTCAAAAGCCGCATCCCCTTCATCAACTTCTTTGACGGATTCCGCACATCTCACGAAATCCAGAAAATCGAAGAAATCGATCAGGACGCACTCGCTGCTATCGTTGACCGTCAGGCAATCCAAAACTTCCGCGATCGCGCTCTCAACCCCGAAGCTCCCGTAGCTCGCGGTTTGGCTGAAAACGGCGACGTATTCTTCCAGCATCGCGAATCTTGCAACAAACAATATGACGCCGTAGCCGACATCGTTGAAGACTACATGGCTAAGATCAAAGACATAACCGGCCGTGAATATCACCTTTTCAACTACTATGGTGCAAAAGACGCCGACCGTGTCATCATCGCTATGGGTTCTGTAACCCAGGCTGCTCAAGAAGCAATAGACTACCTCATTGAAAAAGGCGAAAAAGTTGGTCTCATCTCAGTTCACCTCTATCGTCCATTCTCAAGCAAACACCTCATTGCTGCTCTGCCCAAAACAGTTAAACGCATCGCCGTTCTCGACCGTACTAAAGAGCCAGGAGCTGAAGGCGAACCTCTTCTTCTCGACGTTAAAAACGCATTTTACGGCAAAGCCGATGCCCCCCTCATCGTTGGAGGTCGCTATGGTCTCGCCAGCAAAGATACAACCCCCGCAATCATCATCTCAGTCTTTGACAACTTGGCTCTTCCTCAGCCCAAAGACAAATTCACCATCGGCATCATCGACGACGTTACATTCCTCTCACTTCCCCCGGTTGAAGAAATCGCCCTTGGCGACAAATCGACCTTCGAAGCAAAATTCTATGGTCTCGGTGCCGACGGTACAGTAGGTGCTAACAAAAACTCAGTTAAAATCATCGGTGACAACACCAACAAGTATTGCCAGGCTTACTTTGCTTACGACTCTAAGAAATCAGGCGGTTTCACCTGCTCTCACCTTCGTTTCGGTGATGTACCCATCCGCTCAACCTACCTCGTAAATACCCCTAACTTTGTTGCTTGTCACGTTCAGGCTTACCTCCATCTTTATGATGTGACCCGAGGTCTCCGTGACAACGGTACATTCCTCCTCAACACCGTTTGGAATGGCGAAGAACTCGCTAAACACCTCCCCAACAAAGTTAAAAAATACTTCGCCGACCACAACATCAACGTTTACTACATCAATGCAACCGACATCGCTCAGGAAATCGGTCTTGGTAACCGTACCAACACAATCCTCCAGAGCGCATTCTTCCGCATTACCGAAGTAATTCCCGTTGAACTCGCTGTTGAACAGATGAAAAAATTCATCGTCAAGAGCTACGGCAAAAAAGGTCAAGACGTTGTTGACAAAAACTTCGCTGCCGTTGACCGCGGTAACGAATACCACAAACTCACTATCGACCCCGCTTGGTCTAACCTCACCGTTGAGGAAGAAGTCAACAAAGACGAACCCGAATTCATCACCAAACTTGTTCGCCCAATCAACGCTCAAGACGGTGACCTTCTTAAAGTTTCAGCTTTCGTTGGCATTGAAGACGGTACATGGATGCAAGGAACTGCCGCCTACGAAAAACGTGGCGTTGCAGCATTCGTTCCCGAATGGATCGAAGAAAACTGTATCCAGTGTAACAAATGTGCCTTTGTTTGTCCTCACGCTGCAATCCGTCCGTTCCTCCTCAACGATGCTGAGATGAAAGCCGCACCCTTCAACGAAGACGCTACCCTCCCCGCTCTCGGTCCAACATTCAAAGGACTCCGTTTCATCCAGTCAGTTGACGTTCTCGACTGTCTCGGTTGCGGTAACTGTGCCGATGTTTGCCCCGGCAAGAAAGGCGAGAAAGCACTCGTAATGAAACCACTCGAATCTCAGCTCGAACATCAGACCGAATGGGACTACTGTGTTAAAAACGTGGCTTCAAAACAAAACCTCGTTGACATCAAGGCCAACGTTAAAAACAGCCAGTTTGCAACACCCTACTTTGAATTCTCTGGTGCTTGCTCGGGTTGCGGTGAAACTCCCTACGTAAAACTCATCAGCCAACTCTATGGCGACCATGAAATGGTAGCCAACGCAACCGGATGTTCTTCAATCTACTCAGGTTCAGTTCCCTCAACGCCCTACACCACCAACGATCGCGGTCAGGGTCCCGCTTGGGCTAACTCACTCTTTGAAGACTTCGCAGAATTTGGTCTTGGTATGAAAGTTGCCACCAAGAAAATGACCGAACGCGTTGCCGACCTCATGACAAAAGCTCAGAGCTGCGACTGCTGCTCAGCCGAAATCAAAGCACTCGCTGCCGAATGGCTTGAAAAACGTGACGACTACGAAGCAACCCGCCGCATTGCCGACGCAATCGTTCCCCTTTGCCAGGCTTGCGCTTGCGACATCTGCAGCGACATCGTAAAACATCGCCAGTTCATCGCCAAACGTTCACAATGGATCATTGCCGGTGACGGTGCGGCAT
>JAIDRE010000110.1 GCA_029061925.1 Muribaculaceae bacterium
CATTCAGGAGTCTGTAAATCTTCGGCATACTTACTTCGTTCCATATCAAAATATTCATATTCCTTGCAAACATTGTTCTGAAAATCTTTATAGATGTATGCCCAATAGCGACCACCTGTTACGAAGTAGTCTTTTCTTTCCCATGACGCTATCAGTATCTTGTAATAACTTGAATAATTGATTTTAGACAACGAGTCTTCCCACAATTTCTTTTCACCACAAAACATAGACTTAGTCTTTCCAATTCGCAAAATCACAGGGTCTAGTTTAAAGCGGGAGTCTCTCATTGTCGTATCTGTAATTGCCTTTCTGATATAAACAACCTCCAATAAAGCTTCCTCAGGCTCCTTAATATACTTATCTGACGGATTTTCTGCTCTTGAGAAAAATCCAGTCACACATAAAAAAAGTAATAGCAGATATTTCATTTTTGTCAAGTTATTATAATATTAAATTGCATGGAGCTATTAATAGAATAATTTCCCACTAATAGACCCATACAATTAATCAAGACTTAGCCTTCGCCATTAGCACATTTTTCAAAGGCTTCAGCCCACTTATCATAATAATCATAATCAGTGCTTTCTTCTCCAGTAGCTTCGTATTCATTAAGCTTCTTCTGGAGTACATTTGTTTTGAGACTCACCGTCTCCACCGAAGACGAACAAAAGTTCGTCATTTGTCAACTTTTTCATTTTAAATGATTTTTTGTTGGTTTATAATAATTTGCGTCACTTTATTGCAGACGCAGTTGCATTTTATCTTGTATAAATTAAATCTGATATAATATATTTCAAATCTTCGGGAGTGTATAACGATGAAAACATACGATCATTAAGCAATATAACAGGGAAACTATCTATTTTTAATCGCTCTTTTATATCAGCAAAAGTATCGAGAATGACTTTAGATGACTCAATGTTTATAGGTCTATCGAGGGATTCAATCGGTTTACCGCTTTTACTCCACAGTCTTAGCTTCTCTATAAAACAGGATTTATCTTTATTATATTGCGAAATCCAATTATCTATAGTTTTTATATCTGATTTAGAAACAACGCCAAGCACAATATCC
>JAIDRE010000111.1 GCA_029061925.1 Muribaculaceae bacterium
TCATGATATGGGATTTTTTGTGCCATTTTTCTCTTAAATTGGTATTAAGGTTAAAAAAATATGATGTGTATATTCATAGTTAGCGTCTAAATTTGTAAATTTGCAGGATATAATTTATAACTGTGGAATTGACTAAATATTTATATATCTTTTTAATCGGTCTTGTTGTTTCGTTTTTTACATTGAACAACGAGATTAAAGCTGCTACACCCAAGCCGTTTGATAATAAGTTTGTACTTGTTCTTGACGCCGGTCACGGCGGTAAAGACTATGGTGCCGTGGGTAAGATTACAAACGAAAAAACAATCAACCTCGATGTAGTATTGCTTGTTGGCGAAAAGATCCAAAAGGCATTCGGTGATAAATTAAAGGTCGTTTATACTCGTGACAATGATCGTTATCTTTCTTTGAGAGAACGTGCAACAGTAGCAAATAAATCTCACGGTAACGTGTTTGTGTCGGTTCATGTGAATTCGGTTGACCGTAGAAATCGTAATCGTGCATCAATTAAAGGTGCCAGTGTTTATACTCTCGGTTTACATAAAGCTGACGATAATCTTGACGTTGCTCAGCGTGAAAATGCGGTTATGACTCTCGATGATAATTTTGAAGAAACTTACGAAGGTTTCGATCCTCATTCGGCAGAGAGTTATATCATTTTTGAATTTTCCCAGAATCTCCACATGGCTCAGAGCGTGCGTCTCGCTGATGAAATTCAAAATCGTCTTATAACAGAAGCAGGACGAGCTGACAGGGGAGTGCGCCAGGCTGGTTTCTGGGTGCTTTGGGCAACAGGAATGCCCTCGGTTCTCGTAGAACTTGACTTTATATGCAACCCTGAACAGGAAAAATTCCTTGACTCAAGCGAGGGTAAAGAAAAAATGGCTCATGCTATTGCCGGTGCATTGAGTAAATACATTGCTTCAACAATTGGAATTACAGCTCCTGATATTGAAAAAAAAGCAAAGGCCGAGAATAAGGTCGAGGATGCTCCAAAAACAACTCCGGTGGCTGATACACCTAAAGACGAGGCAGTTGATTCGACAGAACCTGTTCAGCCCGATGTGAAAGTTCAACCGTCAGAGAAAGTCTATAAGATACAGTTCTTGACTTCGTCTAAGAAATTAAATGAAACGGCTCCTGAACTTAAGGGCTTGAACAACATTGATTTTTATATGGATCATAACGTTTACAAATATACCTACGGCTCTTACGCAAAAAAAGAGGAGGCTCAAGCTGAACTCAATAATATAAGAAAAACGTTTAAAGAAGCCTTTGTTGTTGCATTGCGCGACGGTAAACGGGTTGACTTATAAATCATAATCATCACGACACTTCAACTATTAGATAATATTAACTAATTAGAAATATACCACATTATGAAAAATGGACGTAAAAACGAGATAGTAATTGGAATATGCGTTATTCTGGCTCTCTGTTTTCTGTTTTACGGAATTGACTATCTCAAGGGTATGAACGTTTTTAAGCCTGCCAACTATTATGAAGTAACATATACCGATGTTAAAGGTCTAAGCGTTTCAGCACCGGTTACTGTCAATGGTTATAAAGTTGGACAGGTTGTCTCTATTCAATATGAATATGACAATCCCGGACATATCAGTGTAGAATTAAGTCTTGATAAGGAACTTAAGATTCCTCAGGGCTCTAAAGCTGTTATTGAAAGCGATATGCTTGGAACGGCTTCAATCGTTCTCCAAATGGCTCCTAATCAAAATTTTCATAAGGTCGGTGCTAAGCTGATTGGCGAAACTTCGGCAGGCATGATGGATAATATCTCTCAAAACTTAATGCCTACTGTTGCAAACATTTTTCCAAAAATAGATTCATTGATTACAGCTTTGAATACTCTCGTTTCAGATCCGGCTCTACTCAATTCGGTTAAACGCCTTGATGGAATGACTGCCGGTCTTGACGAAACAATCAATAAAATCAATAAATCAATGAATGGACTTCCTGCCATAGTTAATAATGTGGATGCATCTACTGCAAATATCAAATCGTTGTCTGAGGATTTATCTACATTGTCAGCAGAACTGAAGTCGCTCCCGGTTGACTCTGTATTTAATAATGTGAATGAGCTTTCTAAAAATCTGGCAGAGATGTCTCGTGAGTTGAATAATCCCAACTCGACTCTCGGTTTGATTATGAAAGACCCCGCATTGTATAATAATCTAAATACGACAGTTCAAAGTCTCGATTCTCTCTTTGTCGATATTAAGAAAAATCCCAAGCGTTATATTAATATAAAATTATTGTAATAACTTTGTGTTGCTTATTTAGATTCATTCTAAATAGATAAAAATCACGCTTTATCTCAGAAGTTGGCTAAAAATGGGAGTTGGCGTGTTTTTTGTTTGATGAATAATTATTATAAAT
>JAIDRE010000112.1 GCA_029061925.1 Muribaculaceae bacterium
ACCCAATTGTAGATCAACAGCACAATCCCGAAAGTCAAGAAACTCAAGCAGGTAAAAACAACATTTAAAAGTTCGCCTGTAAGAAACGACTGCACTCGTCCATGGTCACTCATTCGCTGCATAAGGTCGCCGGTCAGCTTGGTATCGAAAAAAGACATCGGCAGTTTGAGCAACTTTATAAAAAAGTCACTCAACAGCGATATGTTGATGCGCATCGAGATATGAAGCAACAGCCAACGTCTTATAAAATCGGTAGCTGTTCTTCCGGCTACAATCATCAGCTCGCCAAGCAATATCAACCAAATCAACCCAATATCGCCATGTTTGATACCGATATCGACAGTTGCCTGAGTCAGAAACGGCATTATCAACTGAAGAATACACCCAAGGAACAAGCCGGCGATAATCTGTGCAAAATATCGGCGGTATTGCTTTACATAACCGAGAAGAAATCTAAACGAACGCGGTTGTGAAGTATCACGGTCGTCTTTTATCAAGCCGAACTGCCCGGTCGGGTCAAAAATCATAGCGATCCCTTTATCGTAACCATTTGAGCGCGTTATCGCCCAATTTTTAATAACAGTCTCCCGACTGTAACAGGTCTTCCCTTTGGCAGGGTCGGCAATATAGAATTTTCGTGCATCTTTTGATACTTTATATAAAACCACAAAATGATTTTGATTCCAATGCAATATACAAGGCATCGGGGCATCAGCAAGCTCATCAATCGACAATCTGCCGCCCTCAGCTTCCAATCCAAGCCTTTCAGCAGCATCCTTTATCCCTTTCATCGACACGCCCTCGGTTGTAGCGTGGCAATATAGGTCGAGAAATTCAAGAGAATAGTCGGCTCCAAAGTGACGACAAATCATTGCGAGGCATGCAACTCCACATTGCATCGCATCTTTTTGTCGTATCACCTTGAAACTCATCTGGCTTCGTTTTTCAGAATACCGGATGCTGTACCCGACTGCTCGCTTACCTGATTGTTACTCCTTATCTTTTTACCGTAACTAAAGGTATATGTAGCTCGCAACTGAACCATAAAGTGACGGTCGGTTCCATAATTTATTTTTATACGGTCGTAATATTGGCTGTTCATCTCCATCTCATAGTTTTTCCAACTATATCTAAAGAAATTAGAGGTAAACAATCTGACATTCCAATGAGAATTAGACCAACCGATCTGTAATGAATAGTCGCTGGGGCGTTTCATCCAATCCCCAACCACAATTCCGTCAGAAAACTCTGCTTTTGATTCATAAAATGCGCCCAAATAAAAATCTCCAAAATAGTAGAATGCCTGTAGCCCCCAATTGAACCACGATCTTGACCAATTATAAGGAGCACCATTATGGGCAAAAACATGTTTTATATTTCCGCCGATTGAAAGATTACCGTCAAGTAAGTCTGCATTTGCCGATAAAGTGTAATTACCCAATGAATAACTTCCCATTGGTTGTTTTATAGTACGAATGACTCCTGTTGGTGTTCCGATATAATCATAAACATATCTGTCACCAAAGAAGCTCCAGCCGGTTCCTGCTGATAATGATACTATTTTATTGGGAATAAATGTATAACTTGCTGTAACTCTGTTTTGATTCATCGGAATCAAATCAGGGTTACCTGTATATGTCATCAGTGGGTTAACCTTTATCATATTTGCGCTCTTATAGTTTGAACTCGGAGCCCAACGTGATAAATTATAAGATGCTGACACCTTATTTTTAGTATTGAACGCATATTGGAGCGATGTTGAAACTGCGGGAGAATTTACAACCTCTACAACATCGTTAAAATTAGATTTATCCCAATTATAGCCTAATGTCAAACGTCCATAAAAACCTTTATACCTGCCACTATAGCTAATTTCAGGTCCGAAGCGATAAACCCTGTTCACGTCAAGGCCTGTCGATGTACCGCTATACCACGTACGGTTTGTACTGTACGAGCCATAAATTGATGCCGACAATTGTCCCGGGTTACCAAAATTATGAGTGAACGAAGCTGTTGCCGACGCCTGATGACTATTATCAGCAGCTCCATTAATATAAGACAGATAATCTTCTGTATATAATGAGTTCTGACGGGTATGACTGTATTTATATATCGGAGTTATGACAATCGTATTTTTCTTGGGTAGATAAATATTAAAATCACCACGATAACTAAATGAATTGTTATGACTGTCATTGTCTTTTGTATAACTTGACGGACTAAAGACCTCAGGAAAATAAGAGACATTACCATTTGAATTGTTTGCCGGGGTACTTTTGAAGTTACCGCCAATCGTATTACGAATATCAACCTTCTTTGATGAATAGGTTGCTCTGAAGGTTACCCAGCTGTTGTGGCTACTATATTTTGAAGAGTTTATATCAGTTACACGTTCAATCGTCTCAATGGTATTATCAAGTTGTGGTAGGCGAAAGAGTTCAGTTTCACTACTACCATTATGTCTATTTGCCGAGTAGCTACCGCCCCCGGTCAAATCGTATGTCATTTTTCCATATTGAAAACGATTGTAAATGCTACCATTGCCACTATTTTCAATAAATTGTTCAACGCCCGTAAATTTGGTATAACCGCCGTATTCATATTTTACCATTATGAAATTAATGACGTATTCTTTTCCCATAAAACGCGGATCATCGGGAAAAGCAAAATATTCAACACGCTTTACATCGTTCATATTCATACCATTAAGTTCGCTTGAACTTGCCTCGTGATAATCAATAAAAAATGAAACCGGTGTAAGAGATGTTGACATCAGTTGTCCTTGATAATTGACTATCTCAGGAATACGCATTCTTTTAATCAAGTCGTCACCCGACATTGCCGACCGTTTTTGTTTTGCAGAAGGAACATAGATCGATTTTGACGGAGTGACAAGAGTCTGTTGAGTTTCAACAACAACTTCTTTTAGCTGCTGCGTTTTTATGGTATCAGATTTTTCAGTTTGAGCATTTAAAATCATTATATTAAACATCATAATGACCAAGGCTATATAAGTTTTCATGTTCATAATGTGATTATTTGGATTATCTAATAAATAGACACTAAGATTAATAAAAAGTTTATTTATACTCATAAAATTACATCAAAATTCTTTGACATTGGGCACCGAGGATCGGGACTCCCTTTTGTCAAGCCAAGTTTTGAAATATCAGAATAACAGACCCGTTTACCATAATCACCTTTACATTTATCAAAGACCTTACATTCACGACAAGCCGGCTCTGCTTCATTTTGTTTGGGGAAATATAAATCCATTGCCTGTTTTGAGTTCCAAATCTCTTTCAAAGTGGATAGGTTTATATCTCCCAAAAGATAATCAGGGTTGTCATATAACATTTCGCACACACTACATTTCCCATTTGCTAAAATAGATATACTGGAAACATTACCAAGACAGATTTGATTCTTGCAGACAAATTCTTCAACATCACCATATTTCTTTAAGCGGTAGCCTGACTTACCAATTTTATTCAATCTAATAGGGAATTTTAGATTTTCTTGTTTAGTAAATTCATATACAGCCTTTAGATTTTCATTATCAACCTCAAGTTCTTTGTACTCCTCTTTTTTATATCCTGAGAAAAAGGCAGGGGTCATATCCCATTCTTTTATACACTCAAATCTACATAAAAAGTTATACAGCGATTTTACTTGGTTGATTGAAGAATTTTTACTTGTCAAGACTGTTCTTATTTGTACTTTTACGCCTAATTGACTACATGCATTCAACATATCCTCAACCTTTTTTAAATATTCAGGCTGAACGGCTACCATATAAGACAATATCTTATCATCGTTTGAATCCAGTGAAAATTGAAACGTATCATAGTTCAAGCTCTTGAATACTTTAATATCATCAGCTGATAACGGTGTCTTTGTAGATAAGAATGGAGCAAATCCACAATCTACAGACTCTTTTATAATCACAGGCCAGTCATGTCTTGCAAAAATATCACCTCCAGTCAAAGCAATATTCACAACACCTCCATCTCTTAATTCCCTTATCAATTTGACCATCTTATCAGTAGTCAGCTCAACGCCGAGATTTCTATTTGCATAGCAGTATATACAGTTTGTTGTACATGCCGTTGTCACCATTATATTTGCAGAAAAAGGCATAGAAGGGCGTTTTATCTCAAATTCTCCTTTCTTATCAAAATCCTCAGAATCAAAACTGATAGTTTTTAAGGGATAGTCCGTCTCTATCAGGAATGATGGTGGAAACACAATTGATTGGCTATCATTCAGCTTAAATTCTTTACTTTCCTGATTATTTATCAATTGTAAAACGAAATTTTTAACTATAGACGAATCAATACCCAGTTCATTGGAAATAATCTTAATATCCTGATCGATTGGTTGCTGTCCTAATTGCGCAAAAATATACCCCATAAATGGAGGGACCTCCAATGAGTCATATTCATTCTTATTATTTATCGAATATTTGGGTATTAGAAATGAGCATCCCTTTTCATTTCTGATAATGAATGATGGATTGATTGAAATAAAACTTTTTTTCATAAAGAAATAGTTAAACAAAGATTGTGACTACTTAATAGCAGTCACAATCTGCGTAAAAGTTATGATTGCTGTGCTCCACCTTGACATGAACATTCACCTTGTTCGCCCTCTTCTTTGTCTTGTGCTTGTTTTGCACCTCCTTTACAAGAGCATGTATGGTCATCACCATTACCTTGAAATGCACCGGTATCACACGTACATGCGGTTTTCAAACCGCCTTTCACTTCGTTCAGTTCCTGACTAAGCAAAAACTCCATTTGATTTTTGTTCATAGAAATTGTTTTTTTGATTAATGAATTTATTTTATTATTCGAGCCAAATATAGCCCGTATATTT
>JAIDRE010000113.1 GCA_029061925.1 Muribaculaceae bacterium
ATAAACAACTTCTCGGACAAGTTTGTGCAAAAATTCGTTCGCTCCGCAAACCCGAACCTTACAAAGGAAAAGGTATCAAGTTTGTTGGCGAGGTTATTCGTCGTAAATCAGGTAAATCGGCCGGTGCCAAATAAGTAAATTAGTCACAATCATGATCTCAAAGATTCAAAGAAGAAATAAAATCAAAGCCCGTATCCGTGGCAAGATTTCCGGCACCGCTCAACGCCCGCGTATGTCGGTTTTCCGCAGCAACAAACAAATCTATGTTCAGCTTATCGACGACCTCAGTGGCAAAACCCTTGCTTCTGCTTCATCTAAAGGTATCGAAGAAGGAACAAAAACCGAAATCGCTGCTAAAGTCGGACAGGCTATTGCGCAAGCTGCCCAAGCTGCCGGAATCACTGAAGTTGTATTTGACCGTAACGGATATCTCTTCCACGGTCGTGTTAAATCACTTGCCGACGCTGCCCGCGAAGGCGGTCTTAAATTCTAATTTGTTATGGCAAAAAGAAACAACAGAGTTAAATCTACTAACGATCTTGAACTCAAAGATCGTCTTGTTGCCATCAACCGCGTAACAAAAGTTACCAAAGGTGGTCGCACATTTACTTTTGCCGCTATCGTTGTCGTAGGTAACGAAAATGGCATCGTAGGTTGGGGCCTCGGCAAGGCAAATGAAGTTACAGCTGCTATTCAAAAGGGTGTTGAATCAGCAAAGAAAAACCTTATCAAGGTTCCCGTTCACAAAGGTACTATTCCTCACGAACAGGTTGCTAAATTTGGTGGTTCTCGCATCATTTTGAAACCCGCTTCTCACGGTACCGGTGTTAAAGCCGGTGGTGCGATGCGTGCCGTTCTCGAAAGCGTTGGTATTACCGACGTGCTTGCTAAGAGCAAAGGTTCTTCTAACCCCCACAACTTGGTTAAAGCAACTATCGCCGCTCTCGACGAAATGCGCAGCCCCGCAACTGTAGCACAGAACCGTGGTATTTCGGTAGAAAAAGTTTTCAAAGGCTAACGTAAAGATCCCACAGAAATGGCACAGATTAAAATCAAACAAATAAAAAGCCGCATCAACTGCCCTGCAGTACAAAAACGTACTCTCGACGCGCTCGGCTTGAAGAAAATGAATCACACTGTAGTGAAAGAAGATACTCCAAGTGTGATGGGTATGGTAAACAAAGTTCGTCATTTGGTAGAAGTGACCAACGCCTAAAAATTGTTATGACAATGGATTTAAGTAATTTACAGCCGGCTTTCGGCTCAACACATAGAGAAACCCGCATTGGTCGTGGACCCGGTTCAGGCAAAGGCGGTACATCTACCCGCGGTCATAAGGGTGCTAAATCTCGTTCAGGTTACAGCCGCAAGATTGGTTTTGAAGGTGGTCAGATGCCCCTTCAGCGCCGTCTTCCCAAATTTGGTTTCAAAAACATCAACCGTGTTGAGTACAAGCCAATCAACCTTGGAACCCTCAACGAGCTTGCAGCTGCTAAGAACCTCGACAAAGTAGGTATCGAAGAGTTGCGTGCAGCCGGATTTATCAACCGTAAACAACTCGTTAAAATTCTTGCTAACGGTGTGATTACCCGTGCTATCGCTGTAGAAGCTAACGCTTTCTCTCAGGCAGCACAGCAAGCAATTGAAGCAGCCGGAGGTTCAATCAATAAAGTTTAAAGATAATGAGATTCGTAGAAACCATAAAGAATATTTGGACGATTGAGGAGCTTCGCAAGCGACTTATAGTCACTTTCATGCTTGTGCTCGTTTATCGTCTCGGCTGTTACATTGTCCTCCCGGGCATTTCGCCGAGCGACCTCGACGCACTCTCTAAGTTTACTAACAAGAGTGGGCTCATGCAATTGCTCGATATGTTCTCAGGTGGTGCCTTCTCTCAAGCTTCTATCTTTGCGCTTGGTATCATGCCCTACATCACTGCATCTATCGTGATACAGCTCTTGGGCATGGTCCTTCCTTCATTCCAGAAAATGCAGCGCGAAGGTGAAAGCGGCCGTCAGAAGTTGAATCAATACACTCGCTACTTGACAGTGTTGATTCTCGTTCTTCAAGGTCCTGCATATCTTGTGAACCTTCAAATACAGGTTAGCAGTGCCGGCGGACATGCTTCTATGGGATTCTGGACAGTTGTCTATCTGACAATTATCCTGGCAGCGGGCTCTATGTTCATCATGTGGCTCGGTGAAAGAATCACTGACCGAGGCATCGGCAACGGTATCTCCTTTATCATCCTTGTCGGTATTATCGCACGTCTTCCCCAGGCAATCTGGTATGAATTCTACAGCCGTCTCCCGGGATCCCAAGGTTCAGAAGGTGGTTTGGTGATGTTCATCGTTGAATTCATCCTCCTCTTTGCTGTTACTGTTGGTGCGGTTCTCCTCGTTCAAGGAACACGAAAAGTGCCTGTTCAATATGCTAAGCGAATCGTTGGTAATAAACAATATGGTGGCGCTCGTCAGTACATCCCTCTGAAGGTTAATGCTGCCGGTGTAATGCCCATCATCTTTGCTCAAGCAATCATGTTTATTCCTATCACACTCGCCGGCTTTGGTGCTCGCGAAGGATCATCAGGATTCTTCAACACATTCTCTGACATCAACGGTTTCTGGTATAACTTCGTTTACTTCATCATGATTGTAGCGTTCACCTATTTCTACACTGCAATCACCGTTCGTCCTACTCAGATGGCTGATGAAATGAAACGTAACAACGGTTTCATCCCCGGCGTCAAACCCGGCAAAAAAACTGCTGAATACCTCGACACCATCATGTCTCGAATCACCTTGCCCGGTTCAATATTCCTTGGCATTGTAGCAATCCTCCCCGCATTCGCGCGTATGTTCGGCATCAGCCAGAACTTCGCTCAGTTCTTCGGAGGAACATCTCTGCTGATTCTTGTTGGTGTAGTTTTGGATACGCTTCAGCAAATCGAAACTCACCTTATGATGCACCATTATGACGGTCTTATGAAAGACGGTCGTATCAAAGGACGCACCACCGGTAGCGCATATTGATATAATCGAAATTTGTAGAACCGACAAAGCTAATTTAAGAATAAATGATCTATCTCAAGACACCGGAAGAAATCGAAAAGATGAAGACAGCCTGTCAGCTTCTCAGCAAAACATTTGGTGAGATTGCTAAATGGGTTGAACCTGGTGTGACCACAAACAAGCTCGACACCGTTGCACGCGAATTCATGCGTGACAACGGCGCCAAGCCTGCTTGTCTTGGATATGAGGGATTTCCTGCAACATTGTGTATCGAGGTCAACGAAACCGTAGTTCACGGCTTTCCGTCAAACTATGGTTTGCGCGACGGCGATATTGTAGGAATCGACACCGTTCTTGAGCTCGACGGCTTTAATGCTGATATGTGTTACACCTTCCCTGTAGGAAACGTTAACCCCGACGTGATGTCACTCTGTATTACCACAAAAGAATCGCTTTACAAAGGAATTGAAGCGTGCAAAGTCGGTAATCGAATCGGCGACATCGCCAATGCGGTTCAAACCTACTGTGAAAAACGAGGATACACAGTTGTTCGCGAAATGTGTGGACATGGCATTGGCAAGTCGATGCACGAAGACCCTGAGATTCCCAATTATGGACGACGCGGAACAGGTCCGTTAATCAAAAACGGAATGTGTCTATGCATCGAGCCGATGATTAATCTTGGAAGCCGCAACATCGTTATCGAGCGCGATGGATGGCAATGTCGAACCAAAGATCGCAAACCGTCAGCCCACTATGAGCACACAGTTGCGATTCTCAATGACGAAACCCAAATATTGACCACCTTTGATTATATTCAGGAAGTTCTTGGTGACAGATTTATTTAATTAGACTATATGGCAAAACAATCAGCAATCGAACAAGACGGCACAATAATCGAAGCTCTCTCAAACGCAATGTTTAAAGTAGAGCTTGAAAATGGACATGAAATCACTGCCCACATCTCGGGAAAGATGAGAATGCACTACATCAAGATTCTTCCCGGCGACAAAGTTCGTGTCGAAATGTCACCTTATGACCTTTCAATAGGTCGTATAGCTTTCCGTTATAAATAATAATTCAAAATTAAACAAATAATATGAAAGTTAGAGCCTCTATTAAGAAGCGCACCCCGGACAGCAAAATCGTACGTCGCAAAGGACGTTTGTACGTAATTAACAAAAAAAATCCCAAGTATAAACAACGTCAAGGATAATATTTTATTATTTTTGCAAAAAATTTCAATAAAATATGGCAGTAAGAATCGTGGGAGTTGACCTCCCCCAAAACAAAAGAGGTGAAATCGCCTTGACTTATATCTTCGGTATCGGCCGCAGCGCGGCTAAGTCTATCCTCGAGAAAGCCGGTGTCGATGTTAATATCAAAGTTAAAGACTGGACTGACGATCAGGCAGCTAAAGTTCGTGAAGTAATCCAGGCTAACCACAAGGTTGAAGGTGATCTTCGCTCTGAAATCCAGCTTAACATCAAACGACTCATGGATATCGGTTGCTACCGTGGTATCCGTCATCGTATCGGTCTTCCCGTTCGTGGTCAGAGCACAAAAAACAATGCTCGTACTCGTAAGGGACGTAAGAAAACAGTCGCTAACAAGAAGAAAGCTACAAAATAATAGACAATTATGGCAAAAAAATCAGTCGCAACTAAAAAGAGAAACGTTAAAGTTGATGCCGCCGGCCAGCTTCACGTCCACTCTTCGTTCAACAACATCATTGTATGTTTGGCTAACAGCGAAGGTCAGGTTATCTCATGGTCAAGCGCCGGTAAAATGGGATTCCGCGGATCAAAGAAAAATACTCCCTACGCTGCTCAGATGGCAGCTCAGGACTGCGCAAAGGTCGCTTACGATCTAGGACTTCGCAAAGTGAAAGCGTATGTTAAAGGTCCCGGTAACGGTCGTGAATCAGCTATCCGTACTGTTCATGGTGCTGGTATCGAAGTTACCGAAATCATCGACGTTACTCCGCTTCCCCACAACGGTTGCCGTCCTCCCAAGCGCAGAAGAGTTTAATCTCAAATTATTCATTTTTTAGACTCTTTAATTTATAGAACAACCGCGCTATTGCTCGTCGTCTTAGCTGGGTCGAATTCACGGTCCCGATTAATCGCTCAGATGATTTTGACCATAATTTCTTCACCTCTCTATGGTCGCGGCTGCATCAAAAACGAATAATCTGAATGCCGAAAGCCTACTTTCATAACTATCCAAGCTTCTGACTAAGTAGACCCGCAATCAAAACCGACAGCAAAGCCTATAATAAAAAAGAAAAATGGCAAGATATACCGGACCCAAATCAAAAATTGCCCGTAAATTCGGCGAACCAATTTTTGGCGAAGACAAAGTTCTCGCTCGCCGCAACTTCCCCCCGGGCCAGCATGGTGCTAACAAACGTCGCAAAACTTCAGAATACGGCGTTCAGCTCCGCGAAAAACAGAAGGCTAAATACACCTACGGCGTTCTCGAACGTCAGTTCCGTAATCTCTTTGAAAAAGCTTCAGGTCTCAAAGGTATTACCGGTGAAATCCTTCTCCAACTTCTCGAATCACGTCTCGACAACGTAGTTTATCGTCTCGGAATCGCTCCGACTCGTCCCGCTGCACGTCAGATCGTTCTTCACCGCCACATCACTGTTAACGGCGAAGTTGTTAACATCCCCTCTTACCAGGTTAAACCCGGTGACGTGATCGGTGTTCGCGAAAAAGCTAAATCACTCGAAGTTATCGCTGACGCTCTCGCAGGATTCAACCACAGCAAATATCCCTGGATTGAATGGGACGAAGCTACTAAGAGTGGTAAATTCCTCCACGTTCCCGCCCGCGAAGATATTCCCGAAAACATTAAAGAGCAGCTTATCGTCGAGTTGTACTCTAAATAATAATTAAAAAGTAAGATCCATGGCTATATTAGCATTCCAAAAACCTGACAAAGTACTCATGTTGGAAGCCAATAATTCCTTTGGCAAATTTGAGTTCAAGCCTTTGGAACCCGGCTATGGTATCACTGTAGGAAATGCACTCCGTCGAGTGCTCCTTTCCTCGCTCGAAGGTTTTGCAATCTCGTCTATCAAAATTGACGGTGTAAAACACGAATTTGATACTATCCCCGGAGTAAAGGAAGATGTAACTAACATCATCCTTAATTTGAAGAAGGTAAACCTCAAACAGGTTGTCGAAGATACCGACTTTGAAAAGGCAACTATCGTGATTCCGTCAGGACAGGAGGTGTTCAAGGCCGGTGACATTGGCAAAGTACTTAGCGGATTTGAAGTCCTCAATCCCGACTTGGTCATCTGTCATTTGGATCCTTCTGCAGGTTTTTCAATCGAACTGACGGTCAACAAAGGCCGCGGTTGGGTGCCGGCTGACGAACACAACATCACCACCGATGATGTTAACGTCCTGGCTATCGACTCGATCTACACTCCGATTGTCAACGTTAAATATACTGTTGAAAATTTCCGTGTCGATCAGAAAACCGACTACGAAAAACTAATCCTTGAAATCGCTACCAATGGTTCAATCCATCCCAAGGAAGCCCTCAAGGAAGCAGCAAAAATCCTTATCTACCACCTGATGCTCTTCTCTGACGAGAAAATCACTCTCGAAGCAACTGAAGAAGACGGCAACGAAGAATTTGATGAAGAAGTATTGCACATGCGTCAACTTCTCAAAACCAAACTCTCTGATATGCAACTTTCAGTTCGCGCACTCAACTGCCTCAAGAGTGCAGAAGTTGAGACCCTCGGCGAGCTCGTGGTATTTAACAAGACCGACCTTCTCAAGTTCCGTAACTTCGGTAGAAAATCGCTCACCGAGCTTGACAGCCTCTTGGCTCGTCTCAACCTGTCGTTCGGAATGGATATTTCAAAGTACAAATTAGACAAAGAGTAATTCACGATGAGACACAATAAAAAATTCAACCATCTCAGCCGCAAGAAAGCACACCGCGACTCGCTTCTTGCAAACCTGACTGTGGCTCTTATCATGCACAAACGCATCTTCACTACTTTGGCAAAAGCTAAAGCACTCCGCGTTTATGCCGAGCCTCTCATTAACCGCGCTAAAGAAGATACAATGAACAACCGTCGTGTTGTATTCAGCTATCTTCAGAACAAAGACGCCGTTACCGAACTTTTCCGTGAAATTTCACAGAAAATCGCTGAGCGTCCCGGCGGTTACACTCGTATCCTCAAAACCGGCAATCGTCTTGGAGACAATGCTAAGACTTGCTTCATCGAGCTCGTTGATTACAACGAAAACATGCTCAAAGAAAAAGCCGGCAAGAAAACTACTCGCACTCGCCGCAGCCGTAAATCTACAGCTAAAGCAGCTGAAGCTCCCGCAGCAGAAGCTCCTGCAACTGAAGCACCCAAGGCTGAAGAACCCAAAGCTGAGTAATCTTAACCTGAAAAGTTGCATGAGAGCTTAGCTCTCGTCACTCAGATAAGTAATGACAGACTCTATCCCCCGAAAGGATAGAGTCTGTTGTTTTATTTTGAAGTTTTAAAGGGGCAATGTTTATGATTATTAAAAATACGATTAACGATTGTTATCTTCTGAAAATTTTGTAACTTTGTACCCATAAAAATAAGAAAACTTCAAAATAATTTTAAAGTAAACAAGATTATGAAAATTGAGAAAATTATCGGACGTGAAGTCCTTGACTCTCGTGGTAATCCCACAGTAGAAGTAGACGTAGTTCTTGAATCAGGTGCGTTTGGCCGTGCATCAGTTCCCTCTGGTGCTTCTACCGGTGTTAACGAAGCACTCGAACTTCGTGATGGCGACAAATCACGTTATATGGGTAAAGGTGTTCTCAAAGCTGTTGCTAACGTAAACGATAAAATTGCAAAAGCACTCATCGGTATGAGCGCTCTCGATCAAATCGCTATCGATGAAAAAATGCTTGCTCTCGATGGCACTGACACCAAATCAAACCTTGGTGCAAACGCTATCCTCGGTGTATCACTCGCCGTTGCTAAAGCTGCAGCAAACTATCTTGACCTCCCTCTTTACAAATATATCGGCGGATGCAACTCATACGTTCTCCCCGTTCCCATGATGAACATCATCAACGGTGGTGCTCACTCTGACGCTCCCATCTGCTTCCAGGAATTCATGATTCGTCCTATCGGTGCATCTTCATTCAAAGAAGGCATCCGCATGGGTACTGAAGTATTCCACAACCTCAAAAGCGTCCTCAAAGAACGCGGTCTTTCAACTGCAGTAGGTGACGAAGGTGGTTTCGCCCCCACACTTGATGGTACCGAAGACGCTCTTAACGTAATCATCAAAGCTATCGAAAAAGCTGGTTACGTTCCCGGTAAAGACGTTACAATCGGTCTTGACTGTGCTTCTTCAGAATTCTACGAAGACGGTAAATACCACTACTCACACCTCAACAACGGTGCTAAGAAAGAAGCTAACGGAGCTACCTACACTTCAGCTCAGCAGGCTGAATTCCTCAAAGGCCTCGTAGAAAAATATCCTATCGACTCAATCGAAGATGGTATGGCAGAAAACGACTGGGAAGGTTGGAAAATCCTTACCGATATGATTGGTGACCGTTGCCAGCTCGTTGGTGATGACTTGTTCGTTACAAACGTTAAATACCTCAAACGCGGTATCGAAGAAGGTTGCGCTAACTCAATCCTTGTTAAAGTTAACCAGATCGGTTCACTCACTGAAACTCTCCGTGCAGTAGAACTCGCTCAGCGTAACGGCTACACTGCAGTTATCTCACACCGTTCAGGTGAAACTGAAGATGCTACAATCGCCGACATCGCAGTTGCAACAAACGCAGGACAAATCAAAACCGGTTCAGCTTCACGTTCAGACCGTATGGCAAAATACAACCAGCTTCTCCGCATCGAAGAAGAACTCGGTGCTGCAGCACAGTATGGCTACGGAAAAAAATCAAAACGTAACGCCTAATCTAAATAGAACATACTCTATTTAAAATATCCAAAAACGGAGCGCCATCTATGACGCTCCGTTTTTTATTGCTTAAACTACATAAACTTCAGGTTCTTTTCTTTTTGAGAAGGCTTTAGTGAATATTGCACCGATCAGTTTACCGGTATATGAACGGGCTCGGTTTGGACAGTGGACGATACAGCGACCGCAGGATATACATTTGTCGGCTGACGTGATTGTCGGGTCGTCTTTGCTGATGGCGTTGGCAGGGCAGTTGGTGGCACATAGTCCACAACGATAGCAAAGGCCGATGTTAACTTTCGGGGTGAGCCCCACGTTCATAATTTTTTTGTAGGGATGGTTACCTTTTATCGTGAGATTGCCATGCTTTGAGTCGGCTATGGCTTCTTTACATTTTGTTGCGAAATCTATGGCAATTTTTAGGTCTGACTCGTCGGGACGATTTTTAGCTACACATGGAAATATGCTATGTTGACCGATGAAGGCTCCGGCTCCGACAACGCTGAATCCGTTTGCCGAAACAATGTCGGTGAGTTCGAGGAGTGCGTCATCATAGTCACGATTGCCATACACGACCATTGCGATAGCGTTTGCACCGTTTCCTTTGAGTGTGACAAAACGTTTTGCGACCATTTCGGGCAATCTGCCACCATAAACCGGTGCCGCGAAAATAACAATGTCGTCTGCCGAAATTTCGGGTAACGGCATATTCAAATCATCGGCTAAATTGATACAACAATCGACTTGGTTTTTAAATGCGGAAACTACCGTATTTACATACTTTGCAGTCGTATCGGTCGCACTGAAAAAGAGTGCTATTATCTTATTATTCATAATTCTTATAATTTTTGCTTGCGAAGTTGAGCTCGAAGTTCTGACGGAGTAATTCCAAACCATCGGCGAACGGTTTTGCCAAAGAAAGTCAGGGATGAAAATCCGAGCCGATGAGCTACTTCTTTAATAGACATTGATGAATTTTTGAGATGAATTCTGATGTCATACATCACATATTCTCTAATCCAGTCAGACGCCGAGCGGCCGCTACAAATATTACACACTCGTGACAGATATTTTGGGCTGATACAGAGCTTGTCGGCATACCATTTAACATCTCGTTGGTGGATCGACGATTTTGAGAGCAGTTCCATAAATTCGCGGTATATTGCTTCAGGTCGTGACGGGGCAATTGGTTGCAAACTTGTTGTTTGAACGATACCTTCATATAATTCACATGCTATTGCTTCAGTGAGATGAAGGCATGATAAGGATTTTAAGTTGTATTTCTTGTTGTTTAGTGATATCTTTTCTATCACTGAAATGATCGAAAGAATATTGTCAAAAGAATTTGGCGATAATGAAACAACACGAGTCGCCCTGAGCGTTTGCATCAATCGGTAGAAATCTAAATCTTTGATTAGTTCAATTGTACGATTGACCGAACACGCAATAAGATACCCATTGCAGGATTTACCGGGTGAAAAACTTTCGGTTATATCTCCCGGATTGACTACGATTATATCGCCACTTTGAGCTTTATATTCGGTTCCGTTAATCTTGAAGCCCACCGACCCCGATTTGACAAAACCAATAATCATCACGCCCTCGTTGAGCATCATTTTCTCTAAAGATGTTTGAGGGAATGGTGCAAAAAGGAGTCCTTCGGCAAGTGTAACTGCCTCAGGGAAAATGAGCTGAATTTTGTCAAGCGTCAGAATATTGTCGGCTGTTGCTGGCATTCTTGATTAATGATTGGTTAAATCCTGACTGCAAAGATACAAAAATGGAGAAAATAAATCATGGTACAAATTGCACCATGATTAGTATAATTGCACACCGAAGTTCGGCTTGATTTTGTGTCTTATTATTTCCGAGTGTAGGAAATGAGGTATTTCCAGTTATCGGGAGGCGTTGGAACGTTGTCTAATTTGGCGAAGTCACCGTTATAGCCGTTGAACCTTTCTGTTTCGTGGAAGTGGCAGATGCCGATTCCGAGATCGAGGACTGCTGCGGGAGTTTTGGGTTTGTAGTAGAAATGAACGGAGTTGCCATCAACTATGGCACGCCATGGCTGAGAGTTGGTGTCAGAAGGAGCTAAACGGAGCATTTCAAGAGCTTCGCAGAATTGGTTGTTTTCGGGAACCGGAGTCTTAAAGTCATTGTAGAAAAAGAGGTCGTCGAACGGTTTACGATTTTTACTACCCAGTGTGAATCGGGTGAGTTTTTCAGTAATCGAAGGCTTTTGAGCCACGCCTACAGGACAGATTACTTTCAGTTCTTCCCCGTCATCCCATGTAATTCCTTTGTCAAAATCTGAGCCTTTAAAAGTGGCAGCAATCCAGCATGTTCCGAGTCCGAGTTGCCATGCTTTCAGTACGACTTGCTCGAAACGATAGCCGGCGCTGAGTGCTGATGCCTCATCGTTCCCAATTCCTAAAAGAAAGAAGTCTTCGGCACCTTTAATCATTCCATAAGTGCTCGGTTTATATCCTTCTTTAATATCAAATTTTTTGAGCTTGATTGATGTGTTTCCGCCAAATGGTGAATTTGATTCAGCGATAACAACTTCAAGTTCGGCTATACGTTCGGGCGACAAACCGTTACCGTCAAAAGTTCTGACAGAGCGTCGCTCTTTCATTGCGTCTATAATGTTCATTTAGTCAGCGATTAAGTAATTAATAAATCAACATCTTTTAAACAATGATGCATAACTTTCAGTTTATCGATGTGCCCCAAATATACCACTCTTAGTTTAAATTGTACCACAAATTACCGATTGAAGAATTTTAGGCGTTTTATTATATGTCCTATAGCAAACGCGATCATAAGAAAGCCAATCTTACCATGAATACCACCTAAGGGACTATGTTGGTTTTCTATTAACCAATGAATTAACGTTGCAATCCCCGACAGAAATGTGATCAGATAAAGCCACCAAAGTATGCGTGTCGCATTTTTCAGTTTACTAAATTTTGACAGCCATTTATTCCACTTAAAATGGAGATAGATGTGCCAAATGATAAGAACCATAAACGGAATTGCAACTGCAATATGGAGAATTACGGGTAAAACCCCATTACTTGAGGTTGCTTCCAACTGAATGCTTGATGCAAGAACAATCGGAAGCAAAATCGCCAATATCCAATTGCATTGCTTTAATTTTTGAGCCTTTGTCATAGTACAAAGGTAAGGATAAATCTTTAATCTGCAAAGTTGTAAAAAAATAAAACTCAGAAGGCACGGACATAAGTGTAGCCGATTCGTTATAATAAACCTTACCAAGACTATTTTCTTTGAACAATATGACAGAGTGGGACGTTTTTGAGGTGAAGTTTGCCAAATTGGCAGTCGTATGACACGGCTGACGATTTAGGCACGATACTTACTATGTTATGTTGTAAAGAAAAATTTTAATTTAAAAAATAAACCGCTATGAATATTAAACCGCTTGCCGATCGGCTCGACATTGATTTTGGTGTCGCATTATGAAAACGAATATCCCGACTGTATCACTCATACACAACAAATAGGGAAATAATGTCAAATTTTCTTGCTTTTTCTTGTAAGACTAAATTTTTAGTTGTATATTTGTGACGTGAAACTAAAAATATAGTTGCTGTATGAAGAAAGTAAGAAACAAAATTAAGACACTGATAGTGATTGCATCCGGAATGATATCGGTAATTCCGATGTCGGCCGGTGATTATGTGAAAGATGCAGAGCCGACGGTTTTGGAGGTTCGTTACATAAGGCATCAAGTGACCGACACGACACGCCGCGATGACAGGTTTTTTGATGAAGAAACTATGTTGAGGATTGGCCCGACTAAGTCGGTGTTTTGCAGTGTGAAGTATTTAATGAGAGATTCGTTGGTCGTAGTCAATCCCACTCTGTATTGGCAGCTTGAACATGCAGCATTCTTGCAGGATAGAAAAGGACAACATACACTTGAACGCTCGGGTCGTCACTGGGTTTTTATTTATAAGAATTATCCTGAAGGGAAGGTTACGGAACAGGCATATTTTGATATGGAAGATTGGCGGTATGAAGAAGACTGGGAAAAACCTGAATGGACTATTGGCGATGAGACAAAAGAGATTTTGGGTTATGAGTGTTTCAAAGCCGAGACCGACTATCGCGGTAGGCATTGGACTGCGTGGTTTACGCCCGAAATACCGTTGGAAGAAGGTCCGTGGAAACTTTGCGGTTTGCCCGGTTTGATACTTGAAGCCCACGACACAAACAGCGATTATTCGTTTGTAGCAAACGGCATATTTCAAAACCCCGAGGCTGAGGTCGGATTGTTTACCTATCGCGATCGTCGTGGAATAATAAAAGTGACTCGTGATAAATATTTTAATGAGTGGTGGCGATATAAACACAAAGATATTGCGAGCGAAATAAAGGCGGCATATACCAACTTGCCGGTTGAACCCAAGAAGGATGTAAAACCCAACTATGACAAGGAGGAAACCGACTACCCTCATGATTTAGGGAAAAAGCGATAATTGGTCATCTTTTTGGCTGATTATAGTTTGATATTTAAATTTAATCATTATATTTGCGATTGTTATGAGACTTATTATCACATACTTGCTCTGTTTTTTAGGCGTGGCTGTTGTCAATGGTCAGATAAAAGTTACGGGTACGATCATCGACAAGGAAGCAGCCGAACCGCTTGCCGGTGCGTCGGTGATGGTTAAGGGTAATGATGGTAAGATAAAGAAGTTTGCAACATCGCAAGGCGACGGATCATTTTCGATTGACGTCGTGACGACTGAGGGTTGCCGCCTTGAGGTAACGATGATGAGTTTTGCTCGCCAATCTTTAGCTCTTGACAGTGTGACATTGCCGGTGACTGTTTACATGGAACCCGGGTCGGCGTTGCTCAAAGAGGTCACGGTCAAAGCCGATCGTATTCGTGAACAGGGCGACACAATAACTTATAACGTCGGGTCTTTTGCTCAGAAACAAGACCGCTCGATAGGCGATGTGTTGAATCGTATGCCGGGAATTGATGTATCGACTTCGGGTCAGATAAAATATCAGGGCGAGGCAATCAACAAGTTCTATATCGAGGGTTCTGACCTTTTGGGCGGACGATATGGGCTGGCTACCAACGGAATCAATCATGAAGATGTCGGAGCGGTCGAGGTGATGGAAAATCACCAGCCGATGCAGGTGCTTGCCGGAATCTCGTTCTCAGACAAAGCTGCAATAAACCTGAAGTTAAAAAATAAGGCTAAAGCCACATGGAATGTTCATGGAAGTGCCGGTGGCGGATATATGTGGGATCCGTCGCGCGGACTCTGGACCGGCGATGTTTTTGCAATGGCTGTTATGCCGTCGTTCCAAAATATCACGACTCTGATGACCAACGACATCGGTAAAAATATATCAACCAACGTCAATGACTTTTTTTCTGAGGGTCGTAAAACCAATCTGAGCAATTATATAAATGTTGGACTGCCGTCGGCACCCGGATTGAAAAGCACCCGAACGCTGTTTAATCAATCGGTTCTTGTGTCGTCAAACAGTTTGTGGAAGATTAAAGGGGGCGAATTGAAAGCGCAGGTCGATTATACGTTTAATCGTATCACAGCTGACGCTCAAAGCACAACAACCTATTTTCTCGATAATGGCGATCGTGTAATAGCCGAAAACCGCGACGGGTGGAGCCGTACCCACTCGCTGGGCGCAAAAGTGATATATGAACTCAATCAAAAGACTGCTTTCATCAACAACACGTTGAAAACAAATATCGATTGGGAAGATCGTTATTTGACCGTTGACGGGTCGTTGCCCAACAATCAGTCGGCGTCGTTCCCCGATTATCATGTCAGCAATAACTTCAAGATGATAAAGCGATTTAACCGTGCTGGCGGTCGCTCCCATCTTGTCACATTTGAAAGCGTGAACGAGTGGGAATCATTGCCTCAGACCCTGGCGGTTGATATGTCGGGGCGAAACATGACGCAACATGTCGGACAACACGCATTTGTAACTGACGAGAGTGTGGAATATGCTTTTGCTTTCAAAGGTGTTATGATTAGTTTTAACGGCGGGTTCAAAGGATATATCCGATCGATGGATTCATCGTTGGGCGGGGATTTGTCGGGACTGCCTGATAATGTGGCGACCGATGATTTTGTCAATGTGGTCAATACCAATTATTTCAAGGCTTATGTCACTCCAAAGTTTGAATATAATCTGAGACGTATCAACTTTACGTTGAATGTTCCGTTGAGCTACGTTGCATATACTTTTGACAAGGCTCTCGCCAACAGGTCAGAAGGTTATGTGTCGCCGTCGTTGTCGTTTTCGTGGCGTCCCAACAATATGTGGACAATAAACGGACGAGGGTCGGTCGGACGTTCGCCGATGAGTCTTGAATTGATACAGCCCGGATATGTCATGACCGGCTATAGGTCGTTCAGACAAGGTGTTGACAACTTTTATAACAAGAGTTCTCAAAGCGTTTCGGCGACTGTAAGATATAAGCAGACGCGACGTGGCTGGTTTGGCGATGCAATGGTGGTCAAGGGGTGGGGCAAGCAGCCTTACACAATGTCTCAACAGCTGTTCGGCGATTTTGTGTCATACAGCTATAAAGATGCATCGGCTTCAAACAATAACTTGATGGCAAACGGGCGTATAGCCAAAACTCTTGACTTTATCAATGGAACAGTCAGCGTCAACGGGTCGTATATGCGCAGTCAGTCACGCATATATTCTGAAAATAATCCGGTTGATAACGTTTCAAATTCGTGGAGCATAGGAGGTAAGCTCGGTTTTTCGCCGATAGGTTGGCTTGCTGTTGATTATTCAATCAGTTACTCGGAAAGCCAATTGGCTTTGAACAAGATAAAAGAATCGTGGCTCGGAAATATGAAGAACGAATTGTTGCTCAACATCATGCCTGCAACGGGATGGCAGTGGCACATCTCGGGTGAGCATTATCGCAACGAGTTGACAGCCGATTCCTATAAAAATATGCTGATGATAGATACAAAGGTCATTTATAGGCTGACCAAACGTTTGGAACTGTCGGCTTCGTTGACAAATATTTTAAATCGAAAAAGTTACAACTATATAACCTATAACGAGTTGAGCTCATATGAGTCGCAGCGTCGATTGAGAGGTCGCGAACTGATGTTCACAATCTTGTTGAGAAAATAAAAATCCTTAAATTGTTAAGTTATGAAATTAAATTATCTGCTTTCTGTTTTGTTGACCGTCAGTGTCTTATCGAGCTATGCCGAAGAAAAAGTAAAGGTGAAATATGATGCATACGTTCCGTCGGTCAATAGCGAAACCAATGTTAAAAAAACAAGCATGACGCTTATATCTAATGGCGAGAAGTCGTTGTACTTCAACGAAACGAGCCTTTTGGTCGATTCGATGACATCGACGCCTGAAGGAAAAAAGGCGTTGAGGGAGATGCAAATGGCGGCATGGATGACACAAGGTGCTGATGGACGCTTAACCATTGATATGACAAAGGGTAATGTTCCCAAGAAAACCGTGTGTCAGTATGTTGAAAAGAATTTGGGCAATAACGAGTTGACTGAATATAACAAATGGATGGAGGAGTTTGGTTTTTATAGTGAACCTCTGGCAATCGAGTGGACAATCGGCGACTCGACAACGACGATTTTGGACTATGAATGTTTGATGGCGACGGCAATGGTGCATGGACGCGAATGGACGGCGTGGTTTACACCTGAAATTCCTGTTGGTGATGGTCCGTGGAAACTTTTCGGACTACCGGGAATGATATTGAAAGCCCAAAGCGGACGATTTGGTTTTAATGCCACCGAAGTTGGTCAAACCAATGTCGCTGTTCCGTCGGTATATTCGACAAATGAATACGAAAAAATAGAGCGTACAAAGGCACTGTCCAATCAGGAATATTATGAAAACAACCGCATGGCTGTATTGAATGCAAAGTTTGGCACAGTGACATCATCGACTTCTTCAAATACCGGAAACAAAAAATCAGGGAAGTTTACCAAGGAAAAACATGCGATGGAGATTGACTATTAAACGGTTGTAATCGCTTGACAAAATGGGCGAACGGTTCCAATGAACAATATGACATGGCGGAACGTTTGATAGGTGAAGTTTGCCAAATTGGCAGTCGTATGACACGGCTGACGATTTTGGCACGATACTTGCTATGTTATGTTGTAAAGGAAACAAACAATTAACCTAAAATATTAATGTTATGAATATTAAACCACTTGCCGATCGCGTTTTGATCAGCCCGGTTCCTGCCGAAGAAGTTACAATGTCGGGTATCATCATCCCCGATTCAGCTAAAGAAAAACCGCTTCGTGGCACAATCATTGCTGCCGGTAACGGTACTAAAGATGAAGAAATGGTTCTCAAAAAAGGTGACACTGTTCTTTATGGTAAATATGCCGGAACTGAAATCGAACTTGATGGCGAAAAATATTTGATTATGCGTCAAAGCGATGTGCTCGCTGTGATTGAATAATCGACTCTCTAACTGATTAAGAAACATACTTTAAATTTCACTTACCACTATGGCTAAAGAAATTAAATTTGATATCAAAGCTCGTGAAGAGCTTAAAAAAGGCGTTGACGCTTTGGCCGATGCCGTGAAAGTAACTCTCGGTCCTAAAGGCCGCAATGTTATTATCGAAAAGAAATTTGGTGCACCCCACATCACTAAAGACGGTGTGTCTGTTGCCCGTGAAGTAGAACTCGAAGATCCGTTCCAGAATATGGGTGCACAGCTCGTTAAGGAAGTGGCTTCTAAAACCGGCGATGATGCAGGTGACGGTACAACTACTGCAACCGTTCTTGCTCAGGCTATCATTAATGTCGGTTTGAAAAACGTTGCTGCCGGTGCAAACCCCATGGATATCAAACGCGGTATTGACAAAGCTGTTGCTGCCGTTGTTGAAAATATCAAGGCTCAGGCTCAGGAAGTTGGCGATGACTTCAAGAAAATCGAAGACGTTGCCCGCATCTCAGCCAACAATGACGAAAAAATCGGTCAGCTTATTGCCGAGGCTATGAAAAAGGTAAAAAAAGAAGGTGTCATCACTGTTGATGAAGCTAAAGGTACTGAAACTACCGTCGATATCGTTGAAGGTATGCAGTTTGACCGTGGCTACATTTCACCCTACTTTGTAACCAATGCCGAAAAGATGGAATGTGAGATGGAATCACCCTACATCCTTCTTTATGACAAAAAAATCTCTAACCTGAAAGACCTTCTTCCAATTCTCGAAGCATCGGCTCAATCAGGGCGTCCACTCTTGATAGTTGCTGAAGATGTTGACCAGGAAGCACTCGCTACCCTCGTTGTCAATCGTCTCCGTGGTTCACTCAAAATCTGTGCTGTTAAAGCTCCCGGATTTGGTGACCGTCGTAAAGAGATGCTCGAAGATATAGCTATTTTGACCGGCGGTACTGTCGTATCAGAAGAAAAAGGTATGCGTCTCGAAACATCAACTCTCGATGTTCTCGGTCGTGCCGAAAAAGTAACTGTAAACAAAGACAATACAACTATCGTTAACGGTGCAGGCTCAAAAGAAGCCATTGCATCTCGTGTTGCTCAGATTAAAACTCAGATCGAGGCTACAACAAGCGACTATGATCGTGAAAAACTCCAGGAACGCCTTGCCAAACTTGCCGGTGGTGTAGCTGTTCTTCACATCGGTGCTCCTTCTGAAGTTGAAATGAAAGAGAAAAAAGACCGTGTTGATGACGCGCTCAGCGCAACCCGCGCAGCTATCGCTGAAGGTATCGTTCCAGGTGGTGGCGTAGCATACATCCGTTCGGTTGCTACCCTCGAAAACCTCAAAGGTGACAACGACGACGAGACAACCGGTATCCACATTGTTCTCCGTGCAATCGAAGAACCTCTCCGTCAAATTGTAGCAAATGCCGGAGTTGAGGGCGCAGTTGTTGTTCAACGCGTTAAGGACGGTAAAGACGACTTCGGTTACAATGCCCGCACAGGCGAGTATGAAAATATGCTTGCTGCCGGTGTAATCGACCCTGCCAAAGTTACCCGTGTTGCTCTTGAAAATGCTGCTTCAATTGCCGGAATGTTCCTCACCACCGAGTGTGTGATCGCCGACAAGAAAGAAGATAACCCCGCTCCTGCCGGTGCAGGCGCTATGGGCGGAATGGGTGGCATGGGCGGCATGATGTAATTCTTGACATCCCATAAAACCAAACATATTCAAAAAGGCTGTTTCGATTTCCGGAACAGCTTTTTTTATGCCCTGTAAAAATTTTTTCATTATCTTTGTAACAAATTGTGACGGCTTGCGTCAGTATAAATGAAAGCGCTTTTCAAGCAATATTTAAAACGAATTTAAAATTTTAACAATGAAACGTATAGCCATAATACTTATTGCCGCAATTATCTCTCTTTCGGGTACAATGCTCGCTAATGCGATTACAGTTGATGATTGCTTTAAAGAATTTTCAACAGCTCGCAATGCCCAACTGGTTAATGTTAATTCGTTCTTGATGTGGATTGCTAAGAAATGTGCAGGGAACGATGCCAATGCCGAGATTATGAAAAAGATTGATTCGGTCAGAGTTCTTGATCTTGAAGATTGCTCGGCTGATGTCAAAAATCAGTTTACAAAGAAGATGTCAAACGTGTCGTTAGATGGTATGGACGACCTTGTAAATGTCAACGAAGACGGAAACAAAGTCAGAATACTCGCTAAAATGAAAGATGACAAAATAAGCAAATTGCTCGTGATGTGTTACGGTTCGGGTGATTGTTGCCTTGTCGAAATCAACGGTAAGTTTGCGATTAATGACCTTGACGGAGTTGTCAAGAGTCAAATGCCAAAACACAATGACCGCTGACGAGTTTAAAACGGTTTTTCTGCCTTGTCATCAGCAACTCTATCGCGTTGCATATCGATTGACGGGTAATCGCGAGGATGCTGAGGATATAGTTCAGGAAACGTATCTGAAGATGTGGAATATCCGCGACCGTCTTGACCAGCTTGACAATCCCGTTGCATTTTGCATGACAACGCTAAAAAATTTGTTTGTTGATTTTCTGAGACGAAAGCGTGGCGATGGAAGCCCTGACGTTAATGTCGAAGATGTTACGATCCCGTCAGACGCTGACATTGGCAATCAGATAGAGCAACGCGATTCGGTCAACATCGTGACGCAATTGATAGAGCTGCTCCCAGGCAATCAGCGTGACATAATCAGAATGAGAGATATCGCTGACCTGCCGTTTGAAGAAATCGAAGCTGCCACGGGGCTATCTCCCGGAAACATCAGGACTCTTCTGAGTCGAGCCCGTAAAAAGATTAAAGAACAATATATCGCACTCTTGAAATATGAACGAAAATAATAAAAACGACATAAGACATGTCCTCGACCTCTATTATGAGGGGAAATCATCGGCAGCCGATGAGGCGCTCCTTCGCGACTACTTTGCCGGAGATGAGGTAGATGCAGAGTTTGCCGACGATAAATTGTTTTTCGATGCACTTGCTGATTCAAGCGACTCGATAGAGGTCCCGTCTGATTTAGAACATCGACTTAATGCAGCTGTTGATTCGTGGGCTGATTCTGAAAAACAGAAAGTTGAGTCAAAACGTCGGTTCCGTCTTGTGAAATTTATTCCTGCAATCGGTATTGCTGCCTCAATCGCAATATTGTTTGTAGTCGGAAGCCTGGTGATGAACATAGGGCAGACCCGCGAACCCGCCGACACATTTACCAACCCCGAGGACGCATACGCTGAAACTCAGCGGGTTCTCGCACTATTTGCCGGTACGCTTGACAAAGGTACCGAGGGACTCGAGATTGCCGATCAAGGTCGTGATAAAGCCCTGGCAATGGTAATGGAACAACTTAATAAAATTTGATTAACAACTAAAACAAGATAATTATGAAACGTCTATACATTCTTTCAATCCTTTTCATTCTCGCTGTTGTATCGGTCAACGCCCAGGTTTCAAAAATTTTCGAGCAGTATTCCGACTCAAAAGGTGTGACATCGGTTTATATTTCAAGCACTATGCTGAGGATGATTCCCGATCTCAAAACCGGAGATGTTGAACTCAAAGGGATGACAGACAAACTGAATTTTATCCGAGTGTTGTCAACAGAAAAATCTGACGTTGCAAGTAAAATTGCAAACGAACTTAACAGTCAAATAAAGAAAGATTCATACGAGATTCTTATTTCAGCCAATGATGGCGATGAAAAAGCAAACATCTATATGAAAACCGACTCCAAAGGTGTCAATGAATATCTCATCGTTGCCCGCGAACCCAACCAACTCAGCATCGTCCTCATCAATGGATCGATCACCCCCGCCGATGTCCAAAAAATGAATTTGAAGTAACAAGTTAAACATGCAAAAAGTACTTCACCCCAAAAGTTTTTTGTCTAACTTTCGGGGTGAAGTTCACATCATAAATTTTTGATAAACTCTTTCAGTGCGAGGACGAATGGTTCGGTGGCTTCCATGGCAGTGAAATGTCCACCGTATGGCATTTCCGAGAACTGGACAAGGGGGTAATTGCGCTCAATCCATGGCTTAGGTACGGGTAAAATATCTTTCGGAAACCGTGCGATAGCGGTTGGAACAGTCACTTTACCCATCGGAGGGAGAGTGTAGGAATTGCCATAATACTGTCTGACGGATGACTGCGCGCAGTTGGTCATCCAGTAGAGAGTCAGGTTGTCGAGAAGGTCATCTATTGAGAACCGTTCCCAGTCAGACCAGGCATGATACTTCTCCACGAGCCATACTGCCATACCCACCGGAGAGTCACTTAGACCGAATCCAAGCGACATGGGTTTAGTGCTCTGAATATTTATGTATGCACATTCTTTCTGCATCCACTCTGTCGCGGCACGTTTATAATCGAGTTCTTCTTTTGTCAGCCGATTGTCGGAAGAGGTGGCGATATCCTCTTCCAATCGTATCCATTACCCCAATATTCCATGATGTTGCGGAGGGCATCAATGGGTGTGCCGTGTTGCCATCCTTTGAACGATGTATCCTCGGGCCAGCGTGCTGCGGCAATACGTTTTCTCAAATCTACAAAACGCGATTCATCAAAGTTGATCGTTTCTATTTATTGTCCTCGCTTTTACTTCTGTGCTCTATAATGGTTTTCATGTTATTCTGAGCCCATTCGGTGAGTTTAATTATAATAGGTACCAGTGAGCGGCCTGTATCTGTTAACGAATATTCTACCCTCGGAGGTACTTCCTGATAAAACCGGCGGTTGACAAGCCCATCAGCTTCAAGAATCCGCAGTGTATTGGATAGCACACGGGATGAAATGTCAGGAATTTTTCTCCCAAGTTCATTGTAGCGTATCGGCTCGTTCTCACTGAGGACGAGTATTACCAATAACGCCCACTTGTTGCCGAAACGTGCCACAACATTTCTTACAGGGCATATCTCGATAATTGAGTTTAGCTGTTCTTTCTTTCTCATTTTCAGTATTACTTTTAATTGCAAATTTAGTGTTTTAACCTTGTATAACCAAATAGTAATATTTTTTATTTATTTTTCATTTTACAACTTGCTGAAAATCACTAAAAGCGATAAATATGTTACTAATGATAGAAAATGTAACCTCTTGAATCGTAGAACAATATTTGCTAATTTTGCGTTGATAAACAGTGTTAAACCATATAAAAAAGTAAGACTATGACACGTATCATCAACAGTGCTGTAAAGCACACCGCACAGGCTTATCTCTGTGCAGAAGCAGAGAACGGTACTCCTTCTGGAGCATGTGGTTCAGCCTGCGGTGCAGGTGACGAAAAACCCGAACCCAAGCCCGCCGCATGTGGCTCAGCTTGCGGTGCAGGTGAGAAGTAAAGTCATCAACCGTCATCACGACTCCGGTGCAGGCAACAAAATCCTGACATCGGAGTCTTTTACTCTGAATTTATGGAATATTTCGCGTTTCAATGGCATATCACCGATAGTTGCGACCAGCGGTGTGAACATTGCTATATATTTTCCGAAGGACATCCGCATCTAATAGAGATGCCTCTTGAAAAAGCCCGGGAGGTAGTCAGGCAATGTGAGGATATGTGCCGTAAGATGAACCGTCTGCCATATTTTTATATCACCGGTGGTGACCCTATTCTTCACCGTGATTTTTGGGAAATCCTTTCCATGCTTAAAGAGAGGGATATTCCGTTTACAATTCTCGGCAATCCGTTTCATCTTACCGATGAAGTGTGCCGCAAGCTAAAGGATTTGGGATGCCAGAAGTATCAACTTTCCATTGACGGGATGCGCGACACTCATGATTCAATACGCAAGCCGGGGTCGTTTGATACTACCGTTGATAAAATTGATGTACTCAAGAGAAACGGCATTCGTGTGGCGATAATGACAACCGTGTCAGGAACCAACATTGAAGAAATTCCTGATATAATTGATCTTGTGGTGGAAAAGGGGGTAAATGTATTTGCCTTCGGACGTTACTGTCCCACCTCGGCAGAGAAATCCACTCATATTACCCCCGAGGAGTATCGCGATTTTCTTGAACTTATCTGGAAGAAATTCACGCAGTATAAAGACTCAAGTACCATTTTTAATCTGAAGGACCATTTGTGGACACTTTTTCTCTATGAAAAGGGATTGTTCAAGATACCCGAAGACAGTGATCCCGATGCCATCTATGACGGATGCCATTGCGGGGACTGCCACTTCACTATTCAGCCAAACGGCAATGTCATGGCATGCCGTAGGTTTGAAAGTGTTGTCGGCAATCTCTTCCAAAAGCCGCTTGATAAATTATGGACGGGCGAAGAGATGGAAGCATACCGACAGTATGACAAATTTGAAAAATGTGCGAAATGTGAGCTTCTTCGTTTTTGTCGTGGCTGTCCGGCTGTGGCATACGGTTATCACCGTTCATTTTACGCTCCCGACCCCCAATGTTGGAAACAAGTATGAAAGCTGTTGTTTTGACAAAACCGTGTAAGGCAGAGGAAATGACCTTAACGGAAATAGACATTTCTGAAATTCGCTCCGGCTGGGTTCTTATAAAGGTTAAGGCATTTGGAATTAACCACTCCGAAGTACTCCTTCGTCAGTTTGAAGTGGCTCAGGACTATGTCAGGAAACCTATAGTTCCGGGAATAGAATGTGTTGGCGAAATTATCGATCCATCTGATAGCGGTTTAGCAATAGGTCAGCGGGTAATGGCACTCATGGGAGGGATGGGGCGCAGTTTCAACGGTAGTTATGCTGAATATGCATTGCTCCCTGTCAGTCATGTTTTTCCCATCGAAAGTAATCTTGATTGGGATGAATTAGCAGCAATTCCTGAAACTTTCTATACGGCATACGGTTCGTTGAGCCTATCCTTGCATCTCAATCCCAATGACACACTCCTAATTCGCGGTGGTTCTTCGACTGTAGGTATCGCGGCACTGCAGCTTGCCAAAGCGATTGGAACCACGGTAATATCTACCACACGGAGCGAAAAGAAAGCCGATTTACTTCGTGGTTATGGTGCAGACGATGTTATATTAGAGGGAGAGGATTTCCGTAAAAGATTCCTTGAAAAGTATCCGGCAGGAGCGACAAAGGTTTTGGAACTCATCGGTGCTTCCACATTATATGAATCCCTGCGACTGACCGCCTGGCATGGCATCGTGTGTCATACCGGTCTTTTAGGCGGAGTTTACGGACTTAAGAATTTTGATCCGATTAAGGATATTCCGTCCGGAGTTTATCTTACGGGATTTTATAGCAACAATCCAACCACAAATCAAATAAGTGACATGATGTCTATTATTGAGCGTGGTGGAATACACCCTGTCATTGCAAAAAAATTCACACTCGAAAATATTTCGGATGCCCATCTCCTCGCAGAACAGCGCGGTCAGATTGGCAAGATTGTTGTTACGGTACATTGAAATAAATTCTCTCTTTTTAAGCATCACAAATCCGCATTACCATAAGATAATCAATTGTGGTGTCGTTTTAAGCGGAACACTTACAATTGTCTGCAAAGATGGAAGCTTCCACGACTTCCATGCCGGCGAGCCATTGGTTAAGACAAATGGAGAAGTTCATCATGGAGAGAATCGCGGCGATGATGATGCCGTGGTTCTTATGTTCTATGCCGGAGACGGTGATATGCCATTATCAATACCTGCCGACAAATAAAAGCATTTAACATCTAAATATATTAAAAGTTAACCGCTCCGAGCTATCTATCAAGCACGGAGCGATTTTTTATTTTAATTCAATTGTCCTTATTAGCGGTACTATCACTCCCGTCGATGTCCAGAATATGAAACTGAAATAATAGAGGGGTAATGAAACACGGGGATGCCTTGATTGGCATCCCCGTGTTCCGTTTATATTGTTATATATTTAATTGCTGCTGCCGGTGAGGAGTTTTGAGAGGAGGGGGCTACGGCTTATGATGGCGTTGACAAGGAGGGTGACGGCAACAACAAGGGCTGCTACAATAACTGAGACAGTGAGGGTCGGCACCATGTCAAGTGACATTCCGCGAAGTGGCTCTTGAAGAACGGGGAGCGGGAACAAGAAGAAATAGTGGAGCAGGTAGATTGACAAGCTTTTGCTGCCGATGTATTGCCACATCAAGGCGAAACGGCGGGCGAGCGGTGAGGCTGTTTCGTTGAAAGCCATTTTGCTCCATGGTTCAACAAGAGCTATGCCTACGATTGCAAGGCAAACGTGCATAATCGGTTCGGCTACAAGGAATATCAACGAGTGGAAGCCGGGGAATTCCCAGCGATAGGCGAGTATGTAGAAGCAAAATCCGGCAATGAGCAGGGCGGTGGTATATACGCCGCGTTGTTTCACAAATTGACCGAATGCAGGTCCTGATGCTTTGGCAAAAACGCCGGTCATGAATGCGGGAAAGAATGATACAACAAGCTTGAGGCTGAGTAATTTCCACCACATTTGGTTCTCAAAATAACCGTCAAGGATGATTAGTACAACCCAGAGCACGGCTGTCGCACCGATACGGGTGGCGGTATTTTTCATAAAGTCAAGCACTTTTGACCATGCGCTATATAAAACGATGATGAGGAATAGAGTGATTGTGAACCAGTAGCCGTTTTTCCACTCGGTACACCACATGCCGTTGAACGACATGTCAAACGGGCTTTGGAGTCCACTGTGGGGAAAATAGACCATAAAGATGAGTCCGACAAGAATGCCGGGGATAACGAGCTGGGTGAATCGTTTGTCGAGACGAGGCATCACGATTTTTCCGCCTTCGGTTATTTTGTAGGTGAAATATCCGCTGATAAAGAAGAAGATAGGCATGTGAATCTGACCGATGATTTTGAAAAGAAGTGTGCGGTCGATTTCGCGGATGCACATTGTCAGTACATGTCCCATTACCACCAGAAAGATGGCGAGTCCTTTGAGCATATCAAAGTATTGGAGGCGTTTTTTTTCTGCCATAACTTAGTTGAATGTGATGATGATTTGAAAAAAGCCTCGGCGGTAAAGCCGAGGCTTTTATGTTGGTAATTAGTATGTTGTTAGTAGTTGCGGGCAAAGATTACACGACGCGCCGACGGGCGTCCGGTAATCATACATTTGCCTGGCGTTGTGTCGCCTTCGAGAGGTATGCAACGGATTGTTGCTTTGGTTTCCTCTTTGATTTTCTCCTCGGTTTCGGGGGTTCCGTCCCAGTGAGCAAGGATGAAACCACCTTTTTCGATTTCAACTTTAAACTCGTCATAAGTCTCAACCGTGCGGGTCATTGACTCACGCTGTTTGAGAGCTTTCTGGTAGATGTTTTCTTGAATTTCTTCGAGAAGTGATGCTACAAAAGGAACGATGCCCTGAAGTGGCTCAACCTGTTTTTCGAGTGTGTCACGGCGCATAACTTCAACTGTTCCGTTTTCGATGTCGCGTGCACCGATTGCTAAACGAACGGGAATACCTTTCAACTCGTAGTCGGCAAATTTAAAGCCGGGACGTTTGTTCTCAGAATCGTCATATTTAACCGAGATGCCAAGGCGGGTGAGTTCTTCAACAATCGGATTGACTGTTTTTGAAATCTCGGCAAGCTGGTCGGCGTTTTTGTAGATAGGTACAATAACAACCTGAATAGGAGCGAGATGGGGAGGAAGAACGAGTCCGTTGTCGTCGGAGTGGGTCATGATGAGCGCACCCATAAGGCGGGTTGATACACCCCATGAGTTAGCCCAGACATATTCGGGTTTGTTCTCTTTGTTGACAAATGTAACATCAAATGCTTTGGCAAAGTTCTGACCAAGGTTGTGGCTTGTACCTGCCTGGAGAGCTTTACCGTCTTGCATCATTGCCTCGATGGTGTATGTGTTGAGTGCGCCGGCAAAACGTTCGTTGGCACTCTTGACACCTTTGATAACCGGCATTGCCATATATTTTTCGGCAAAGTTGGCATAGGTGTTGATCATCAAAACAGTGCGCTGTTCCGATTCTTCGGCGGTTTCGTGAGCGCAGTGGCCTTCTTGCCAGAGGAATTCGGCTGTGCGGAGGAAAAGGCGGGTACGCATTTCCCAACGCATCACGTTAGCCCATTGGTTGATGAGCAAAGGGAGGTCGCGATATGAGTGAATCCAGTTTTTATATGTACCCCAAATGATAGTTTCAGAGGTCGGTCGAACGATGAGCTCCTCTTCGAGACGTGCATCGGGGTCAACCACTACACCGTTACCGTTAGGATCGTTTTTGAGACGGTAGTGAGTGACTACGGCACATTCTTTTGCAAAGCCTTCAACGTGTTCAGCCTCGCGGCAGAGGAACGATTTAGGAATCAAAAGCGGGAAATAGGCATTTTGAACGCCGGTTTCTTTAAACATTTTGTCAAGCTGCTGTTGCATCTTTTCCCAAATGGCATAACCATAGGGTTTGATGACCATACAGCCTCTGACTGCCGATGATTCGGCGAGGTCAGCTTTAACAACTAATTCGTTGTACCATTGGGAGTAGTTTTCGCTCCTTTTGGTTAGTCCTTTCAATTCGATAGCCATTGTTTAGTGGAATATGGAATGAGAAAATATTGGTTTCAAATATATAATAATGTGCAAATTTACGAAAATTTGTGATTATAATGGTGGTTTTACAAAAAAATTAAATGACAACGCCCCGACGGTTGAGACCATCAGGGCGTTGTCAATAACTTAAGTTTTGGTTAAAGTTCTTCAGTTATCAGTACTTGAATTTTAGTCGTGATCTTCAAATAGAGTTTGAATTTTAGCAGTAGTGATGAAAATTAATAAAAGTAATATGAAACAATAGCGATATTATAG
>JAIDRE010000114.1 GCA_029061925.1 Muribaculaceae bacterium
CTCCATATATCGGATGGCGTCTCGGCCTCAACTACGGCTCAATGCACTTTGACGACGGCGCTTTCTCAAGAGCTAAATTAGCAAACGCTAACTTTGACATCATGTGGGATATGTTTAACTCATTTGGTGGCGTAAATACAAAACGAGTATTCTCAATCGTTCCCTTCGTTGGAGTAGGCGGTGCTTATACCTTCGACATCAAAACTCCCGCTGCTAACATCGCTCGCAATGGTGGTGGTGTAAAAGACAACTCATGGACAATCCCTGTTTCAACAGGTCTTCAGCTCCGTTTCCGTCTCAGCCAATATGTTAACTTCTTCCTCGAAGGACGTGCAATGTGGACAGGTGATAACTTCAATGGCGTAGCATACGGTGACCCTGTAGATTTCAACATCTCAGCTATCGGTGGTCTTACCTTCAAAATCGGTGGTGACTCATTCAAATCTTACAACCCCTGCAACGATCTTGCTATGATCGCCGGTCTTAACAACCAGATCAACGACCTCCGTGGCGAACTCGCAGCAACAGCAACCGCTCTCGCAGCCGCTCAAGCACAGCTCCCCTGTCCTCCCCAGCAGATTGTAGTAGAAGAAGTTGCAAAAGCTCAACCTCAGGCAATGCTTGCTACAGTTCGATTCAAAATTAACTCAGCACGCATCTCAAGCGAAGAAATGGTTAACGTTTATAACGTAGCTGAATACCTCAAAGCTAACCCCGAAACTAACCTCGACATCAAAGGTTATGCCGACAAAGCTACCGGTTCTGCAGCTTATAACATGAAACTTTCTGAACGTCGTGCAAAAGCAGTTTACGATGTACTTACCAAAAACTACGGTATCGACGCTTCTCGCTTGACAATCGTTCCCGAAGGCTCTAACACTCAGGTTTATGGTACTAATAACTGGAACCGCATCGTAATCTTCGCAACAAAATAATAATTGCAAGAATCAACGATAAACTAAAACATAAATCATCCCGACAGTCAACAGACTGCCGGGATGATTCTTTTATGAAATATGTTTTAACACATCGTCGATTCCCACAACTCTATGATTATAATTCCGCAAGACAACAGCACCACCCTACGTCTCGTTAACAATCGATTATCTCACAACAAATCAGCTCTAAACTCCAGTTGCAAACGTAACCATTTAAATCTATTGTAGAATAACACTTACCATCAGAGTATTTGTCTTAAAGTCGTATCTGTAAAAGTTCGCCAGATTTCGAGTTTTACTTTCTCGTAGTTATCAAATAATTGACCAACATACTCGATCTCGAATACTAGTCGTATATCATTCTTATCTTCTTTTTCCTGTCCTTCCTTACGATAACCGAGTCTGGCAATTTTGATATAGTAAAGATCACGAATACCTTTGCCTGATAGGTATGGCATAAAGTAGTAAAGCTTGTTGAGTGCAATAGTAGTTGGGAACTTCTTGCCTGTATAGTAAAACTTAGCCGAACAATCTAAATATTGAGTCCAATTATCCTTCTTTACATTGCATATGAGGAGATTCTTTGTTATATCGATTGGGAACTCTCGATAAAAGTTTTTTCCACGATATTCAATCTCAATGTTCTCTCGAACCATACAATTCTGTGTAATAGGCTCAAATTCGTATTGATCAAAAAGGTCGAGTAAATTGAGTTGTTTTATGCGTGATTCGCTCGTCATATTAACAGTTTTTTCAGCAATAGAAGATGAAATCACTTTTAGTGTCTGAAATCTTTCATTAAATACGTCTATCGTGCTTATATCTTTCGAATATCTCAATGTGAAGAATTCGTTTAACAACTTTAAACCCTCATTTTCATTATGAGCGTCTTTAATAAAAGCATACATCTCTTTAACAAACAGTCTCTCTTCTGTGTTTAACAAAGTCAAATCCACAGCCATACCTTTGTTTAGATCGTTAGGTTCGAATTTAACAAGACCATTCCCATATTGGCGCGAATTATCGAGGAAAATATCCTTTGCCACATCTGTAATAAGATATGCAAACAAGATGTCAATATCAACTCCCGAAATTTTAGGATATACGCAATGGAATGTTGTGAGATTATAAATATTTGCCTCGTTGCGAATGAAACGCAAGCCTCTTCTATTGAATACAGAAACCCATATTGGCGCTGGAGGACGGTTCTCAATAGCATACCAAGGTGTACGACTTGATGTTAGATAGCGCTTATCGATTCCGCATTCTTCGCCAAGATGTATATACTTTCGCACATTTATATTGGTTGATGCTGCACTAGCATTGAACAGATAGACAGTCTTATCTCCGTTTAATAATTTTGTAAACTCGTTTTGAGTAAAGAAAGTCCGCGGAGCATCCCCTGCTTTGCATATACATGGCATCAAACACTTTTCAGGAATATTATAGTCGTCAACCTTCGAAGGCTTGAATGTAAAAAATTCATTTGCACCTGTAGCAATACCACGCGAAACCTTTGCAAACTTGGAGAACGGAACAAGATGATTGTATTTACTACTATTACCTTCCTCATAATATGTCTTCCACTTTATATTCGCATCAAGTTCATAAGAATTGTATTCCACATATTCTCTAAGACAATCGTTTAAGTCTTCTATGTTATTGACAAGTGAAAAACGTACATTTTTTAAGGCTGTCGTTTTCTCACAAAGTATGATACATGCAGTTGTTAAAGCATCGTCAAAAGCACATTCTGTAAAATCAATGACTATAATGTGTTGGAGGGTGTTGCTTTCTATCAAAGCACGTTTTACCTCCACTCCATAATCCGAGTTAAGAAATTCCGAAGGAATAATATATGCGAGGCGTCCTCCATCTTGCATTTGGTCAATTGACTTTAGAAGGAACAATGTATAGAGATTAGTAAATCCATTCAGCTTTGTTCTTAAATGACTATTTACATCTGGTATGTATGTAGCATTGTCGTAGTCGTGAAATTTCAGATAAGGCGGATTACATATAATCGCATCATATTTTACATTCCAATTACATGAAAAATAATCTTCATTTATAAGATTCACCCCGTTAGGGCAAACAGCTACCGCACTTGTAAAAATTTTTTCATCTATTTCGTACGCATCAACAGGGAGAGTCGAATTCTGAGCAAAGATACGTGAGAAAATTCCCAATCCATATGCAGGTTCAAGAATACGAGTTTTCTGCTTACCCTGTAACACCCATTGACACATAAACTCAGCAATCTTTTCAGGAGTGAAAAACTGAGCATATTTTTTTCTATGTTCGATAGATGTTGATTCAATGTATTTCTGTTCTGGAGTCATTCTATTAGAATTTTATTCCAAATAAAGATTCAAAATTGTTAGCGTCCAAGCATGCATTACCACCATCAAATTTAACATAGAACAACAACCTGCCTTTATTTAACTCCTTTCTCACACTATGATGATTAGGTTCGGTAACTACTTCTGCTAGGCAAGTACAATTTTGTGAAGGTATCTTGATGGTTGTTTTATTCTGATTCTTTGTGTCTTTCTCGATGTAGAATTTATCCTCCTCCAAATCTGGGTTTGAAACAAGTTCCAGAATCTGCTGAAACGATATGCCATACACTTTATCGAAAAATACTTGTACGTAGTAATGTGGCACATTGTAAGTCATTATCCATTGGTGTACAACTTTCAAATCTTCCACCTTCGGGGTAATGGATAATGAATTGCGCTTTTGAATTATCTCCAAACATTCTTTTAGTTCCGACAGATAATCTGTTAATTCTTGAAGCCTTTGAGAGGCAGTCCATGATGGCCTTCGATAGGAGATCGTTCGAACTGAAGTTTCATTGAGTTGCTGAAGGATCGCAATCAGCTCCGGACGTTTCTGATTTAACAAGTCAATATAATTGTCTAATATGATATTTTTCAACTTGATAGCTTTCCTTGTATTCTCAAGAATAACCCTATCGACTTCTGCCATGTATTTGTTGAATAGGAAAGCACTAGAACGAACTTCAATGCCAGCAATTGCTTTAGTGACGTATTCTCTGATTTCATTACTTGATTTATAACTTATGTCATAACCAAGAGATTTATCAAAATCTTCTTTTTTGAAAAGCAGAATGTCTGGACGTTTGCCTATGGTGTCGAGCTCTTCTTGATAATCTTTGAAGAATTTCTCAAATCCTTTATCTCCTGCAACGAGATCATCAGATTTACCATACCTTACGGCAACCATATTCTTGGAATTTTCATTAATAGCTCTGAATAAAACATCTTCAGCCCAATCTCCTTGCTGTTTGTTAGTGATGAACTCAGAAGATGCCTGAGTCGGCATCGAGGCAACGCTACGTGGCTTATTAAAGTCAATAACAGCTGTATGAATGTTAAAACAAATACTGTTTATTATATCTTTGTATTCCATAAATTCTTAGTTATAATATTGTTTGTTCTATGTTATTCTTTTTTAATTCAAATTCTTCAGTATTTGATATCATTCCACCATTATACTCCTTTGAGTTTTCATTACAATTACATATACTTAGTAATACTTTTTGCAAATGTAAGCCAACCATACGGATATTTATCACGAAGATAGATAAAATTGTCTACAATGAGTCTTTCATTCATTGTGGATAGATGTTATTCATTAAGTTAATCTTCAGATAGCGAATACCATGCTTCAATACAAAATTCTTATTACCAAAATCATTTTTCAGTCATGGTAGATTTCTCTTAATATTAAGGCAAAGATACAAAAAATAATCGATATAATTGTAGGGCCAATCAAAAAACTAAAATTTACAATCTGAAATTTGGATTATAATTCTCATTAAAATAATCGGAACAAGAGTACGAGTTCTGATTATTTAATAAATCAGCAACAATTTATAATAAAATGGAAAAATAAAATCGACTCCGATGCAGCTGTTAGCCAAGCAACGGAGTCGATTTTTTATTGGAGTCAGCTATTAGAGGTGAGTGTTGGGATCGAGGTTTGCTGCTTCGATATGTTTGAAGTAGCGGTAGGTTGAAAG
>JAIDRE010000115.1 GCA_029061925.1 Muribaculaceae bacterium
CCCCCCCCGCCCGCGCCCCCACCCCCCCCCGGGGGGGGGGGGGGCCCCCCCCGGGGGGGCCTCCCCCCCCCGGAGAGGGGGTTGTGTCTGGATCCGGGGGCAGGGGATATGTACCACCACCATAGAGTTGAATATTGAATTCGTAGATTCTGTTATGGCGTAGAATGGGTTCAATCTTGGCAGACCAGTAAACAGTACCATCTTCTTGCATTATAGAACCATCCTGGAGTTTGTGACCTTTGTAGGCTTTAGCAGAGATTGTGAGGTAGTAGGGATTTTTAGCATTATCAGGATGGCTGGGATCGATACCTGCGGTAGGGAATACAACGATATCGCGCCACAATGGATATTCGTCAGTAACGATATGAGCTTCGTCAGTTCCATTACCTTCGGCAAATTCATAACCGTCAGCCTCGGTGGGGTCTTGCCATTTGAATGTTCCGTTAGGATTGTAGATAGACATAATGGCATTACGGATTGAAGTTTCAGAAGCCGGCTGATAGTCGGGGTTGGGGTCTTGACCGTCAGAGGTAATGATGTCGGGAAGGTGCATGTGTTGAGGAACGTTACCGATGAAGATACCTGAGTTCTGGGTAAAGTCAATCAAACCGTCAGAGTTCCAAACACGGGGATTTAAACGGATACGAAGAAGAGCAACGTCGCGTTCAAGTTCGGTGCTGATGTTAGTTTCGTGAGTATCGTCAATAACAATACCTGTAACACCACCACGGAAGATGCTACCCGGCTCTTTGATACCATATCGAACGGGGTAGTTATCGTCGGCATATTTGGCAACTGCTTCACGATAGAAGTCGGGCAACTGTTTTCCTGTGGTATATTGAGGTTGAATTACCAACTGGTTTTTATTCAGTGTGGTAAGATAGTCTTCGGTGAATGTTGCGTCTTCAACTTCGGTTACAATATCGGTGATAAACTGTGGGCTGCCTGGAACATCGGGATTGTAGTCGGGATTGGGAATCTGAACGAATTTGTCGTTCATGATGCCTTGAGTAACGTTACCACCGGCAGGCGCACAGTTGGCTACGGCAACGAACTCAAATGTTCCGATAGGAGCTGTGTCGTAGTGTAACAGAAGAGGTGCGTCTTTCTGAAGTGTATCAAAAGTTTCAGCAGTCAGAATTTTAGCCCAACGGATAGCACCGTTGTCGGGGGCATAGAGAAGAAGCATCATGTGTTTGATGTCTTTCCATGAAGTTATAGGTCTCATGCTCGACGGCTGTGTCGCACGAGACAAAGTAATATCTCCCTTGTTGAGCTCGAGCTTGATGTTGATGGGTGCAACCTCGGTTGACTCCTCAGGTCGTGTCGGCTCGGGGAATGTTGAATCAGAGCATGACGTCATACAAGCTGCAAGCAGGAGAGACGCTAAGAAAAATAAGTCAAATCTCTTTTTCATTGGTGATATTGATTAGAAAAAATTTCGCGGTTTTATTTTAGGGTAAAGCCGTTTAATTGGTCATGTTTTTCATTATAGACCAGATAATTAGGGGCTTTTAACCGTGTAGTTTTAGTAAGTTATCGCGATTATAGTTAGGGTTATTAATAGTTTTGATGAGCAAAGTTACAATATAGAATTGAATTGTATGTGTTCTGTATAGTTAATTTATTATTAATATTGTTAAGAAATATAAAATAGGTAAGTAAAGCCGGGGGTAGTTGGGTTTGTAATGCAAAGATAGTGAAAATAATTGAGAATTCATAATTAGAGAGAGTTGTTGGTCAGAGACCAACTCACACACAATTTGGTGTGGGTCTTTAGGGATTTTGGCGGAATTAATCGAGCATTGGCTGAGAGGGTTATTGTTTGGTGGAGTCTTTGCGTAGGACGGCGTTGGTGACATAGACGGTGAAGACGGGGAAGAGCATGAGGCCTTCGGCGGAGAGGATGACTGCAATGGTTTTGCCGGTAGCGGTCATGGCGTTGATGTTGCTGCCGACGGTTGTCATGTCGAGGGCAGCCCACCAAAGGCTTGTCCAGATGGTATCGACCTGGGGGTTGATTGCGTGTTCTTCAACGAAGAAGAGGAGGGCTCCGATGTATAGGGAGGCTATGACCCAGATTATATATACCCAGAAGATGCTTAGAGACTTATTCTCGGTCAATGCTCCGGAAACGAGTGCCAGAACGTAGCCGGCACGGATGATAGGAATAAAACGGATGAGATATAGAACCTGTCCGGGGAGCTGAAGGTTGAAGTGGTGTATTATATTAAGATAGGGTATCGAGATGAGGATAAAGAGGGAGTTGGCAAGGATGTAGTGCCATCTCTGGGGTGAATAGTACCATTCGACGGCAATGTCAACCATAAACAGGATGCATACCCAAAACTGAAAATTGAGGTATGCCGAATCAACGAGGAATGACATGCTCCGCAGTGTAGAGCGTGTGATCCAGGTTATCATGACGCATGAGGCGATGAGCACCAATATATGGAGTGTGGCAAGGATGTATTCTCCTTGTTTTGAAATGGCGGTTGGTTTGCCGAATCGGGTAATCATAAGTTGAAACGTTTTGATATTAAAACGTCGGGTTGAAAGGGTTTGTTCAAATTATGCTTAATGCAGGTTTTTTTAGACAGGAGGACAGTAGGGCTGACGAGGGATTAGAGGTTGGTGCGGTCGTTTACTTTGATGTCGATGCCGAGGTTGTAGAGGTGGTCGGCAAGCATTTTTTTGAGTTGTCGGTCGGCTTGGAATGGGTTGGTGAGGTAGCGTTCGAGGCGACCGAGCAGTATGGTGAATTGTCCGGATGCATCGGCATACTTGATTAGTTCGGGCAGCATGTTTGAGACCGATTTGAGGAGTGCCGGCGGGTAGTAGCTGAGAAACGACTGAAGAACGCATAGGTTGAAGAGTCGGAATTTCATGTCGAGGACTCGGTCGGATCCGGGGTTGAAAGATGCGAAATATTTGTCGAGTGCTTTTATCTTACTGATGCGCAATCGACTGTATGAGCCGCGTTTGACGCGGGCAATCTCTTTTTTTGCTTTGTCGAGGACACGGTCGGTTAGTTTGACGATGTCGGGGTTGATGAAGAACTCAAAGTATTCTTTGGCTTCGGGTCGGGCGGCGTAAATGTCGAGGATTATGTCAACGAGTTGCTGACGATCCATGAGGTCGAGTTCTTTTTTTAGTGTGGCTTTTGACATAATTGGTTAATTCATAATTGGGTAGGTTCATCATCTTCGATGATGAAATCACCCGTGAGATTGTGTTCTCAGCCAAGGCTCTTCGAGCCATGACTGAGTTAGAAGGAGTTGTTGGTCTTCGACCAACGCTCAATCCGGTGGATAGCGGCTGCTCCGGGGAGCATCCCTACGGTTCAATGGGTTTAATACATCGTTGGGGCTAAACCCCAACTCAACTTTGTACAGATCTCGCTATCCCGGCACTTCCTCGCTAGGCTCGGTCGTGACCGGGTTAACGATATGTCGTTGGTCAGAGACCAACTCACAATCCGGTGGATGGCGGATGCTCCGGGGAGCATCCCTACGGCGGGGGGGCCGGGTCTGTGGCAGGGGACGCATGAGCCGTGCGTTCGTACACCAACGAGGATGAACTCCAATAAGGAGAAGTAGGGGTGATATGTGATATAAATGCGGGCGCGCCGTTGGGTGCACCCGCATTTATATATTTATTAAATAATGTGTGGATTATTTGCCGGGTTGGTAGAGGGGCGGGTTTTGGTAATCAACGCCTTTGAGCCATTTGTCGAGCCAACGGAAGAAGACGCGCTGCCATAGGAGTGCGTTCTGGGGCTTCTGAATCCAGTGACATTCGTCGGGGAAGATGACCATTTCGGCAGGAACGTTGTTCAAGCGAGCGGCGTTGAATGCCATTTCGCCTTGTGATGAAAGGATGCGGTAGTCATATTCGCCGTGGGTGATGAGAATAGGAGCTGTCCATTTGTCAACAAAGTGGTGGGGCGATGTGGCGAAGGTGCCTTGAGCGGCTTTGTTGTCTTTTTCCCAGAAGGCGCCACCCATATCCCAGTTGGCAAACCACATTTCTTCGGTTTCGAGGTATTGAGCTTCCATGTTGAAGATTCCGGCATGGGCGATGAGGCACGCGAAACGTCCTTCGTGGTGTCCGGCAAGCCAGTAAACCGAGAAGCCACCATAGCTTGCGCCAACAGCACCGATGTGGTCGGCGTCAACGTATGATTCTTTTTTCATGTCGTCAACAGCAGCGAGGTAGTCGCGCATATTCTGACCGCCATAGTCTTTTGAAATCTGAGCATTCCATTCGGTGCCGAATCCGGGGAGACCGCGACGGTTGGGGCAGATTCTGTCTCTTAGACACATAGGAAGCTGCAGACTAATAGCAGTGGGTAGATCTCGGTGTTCGCCGT
>JAIDRE010000116.1 GCA_029061925.1 Muribaculaceae bacterium
GTCTTTTACGACTCCCGGTTGTAGAAAAACGCCGATTGTGGTCGGGATGATTTGCTTAGCCATCAGTGAATCAATCACTTCAGGTGCATAGCAAAGTATTCCGTCAAGTCCGAGATAAAGGGCGGCAGGTTTATCGGGAGTATAGCTGTCGGGAACCGTTATAATATATGAGTGAACGGTTGAAGGGTAGATTTTTGAGTTGTCGAGCGTAGCGTGGATTTCGCTATGTTGAGCAACGGCTGCAACCGTTGAAATGATTGCAGCCGCAGCCGATATAAAGAGTTTTCTCATCAAGTTTTAGTTGTTGATTGATTTGTAAACTTCGCTGAAGAGGTCGGGACGCAGGTTGAGACTGCTGAACTCGGCGTTGTCGCGGGTCGGGTTGACACGGTTGTTGAGGAAGATGAAAATCAAGTCGTTTTCGGGGTCAACCCAGAATACAGTGCCGGTGAAGCCGAGGTGACCGTATGTTGCGGCGGTTGCTTCGGGACATGTGGGCGAGTTGTCGTCATTTTCTTTGTCGGGTTTGTCAAAGCCAAGACCGCGGCGACATGTGGGGCTCTTGTCGGTTGTGAAGAGTTTAACGGTTTCTTCAGAGAGAATTTGTTTGTCGCCATATTTACCATTGTTGAGCCACATCTGGCAAAGTTTGGCTATGTCACCGGCGTTAGAGAAAAGTCCGGCATTACCCGAAACACCACCTGCAAAGCATGCGAGCTCGTCGTGAACATATCCGTGAACGGTTTCGCGACGGAGGTAGGTGTCTTCTTCGGACGGAGCGATTTTATCCAAGTCGATGCGACCGAGCGGACGGTAGCCGACGAGTTTGGCACCCATCGGAGCATAGATGCTGTCGTGAAGCCATTTGTCGTGGGCTTGGTCGGTGACGTGCTGTTCCATATCCATTAAAAGGCAGAAGTTGAGACAGCTGTAGGCATAGCTTTTATCTTTGCGTAGAGGTGAATTGTAGATGCGCGACATGACGGTGTCAAACGCTTCTTTTCCAACGAAAACATCCACGCCGGCATGAATCGGGAAGCTGTCGTTTTGTACGGCAGAGGTGATGTCACGGCGAATTTTTGCGTTTTTGTTACCGTAGGCACCACGCTGAATCTTGATAGAGTTTACAGCAGTCGGTTTGTTGGTGATGAGCGGGTCTTTGTAGGTCGCTGTGTCCATCATGATGTAGAACAGGTTGAGCGACGGTTGAATACCGGTTTCGTGGTAGAGAAGCTCGCGGATGGTGACATCTTCCTTGTTGGTTCCGACAAGTCCGGGAATGTATTTGGATGCACAGTCGTCGAGGTTGAACAAACCGAGGTCGTATGCTTTCATTACGCCGGGGAGTGTGCCTGACGCCTTAGAAACCGAAGCGAGGTCATAGATGGTTTCATCGGTCACGGGGATTGAGCCGTTCATCGAAGTTGTACCGTATGACTTGTCAATCACAACATTACCGTTACGGGCAACCAAAATCTGGCAACCGGGGATTGCTTTGCGCGAAACCGCATCGTTGAGGATAGAGTCGATTTTGACGGTCAACATCGGATTCATGCCTTCGGCGAGGGGAGAGGTGTAGCCGAGACGTGATTTGTTGACAGTGATTCCGTCGCCGATCTTAGCGATACCTTCGAGGGAGACAGGGAAGTGTCCGTCAATGGTGATACCGCCAAAAATGGCTTGAGCGGCAGCTGACTGAACTTGTGGGGTGTCGTCGTAGGCAATCATGAGGGCACCGCGGTCGGTCAACGAGTCTTTGAACTTTGCCATTTTGTAGGGGTTGACAAAGAACACCTCGATGAGTCCGGGGATGTTGCGGAGCTGAGAGAGATAGTCACGAGATGCCTGATTGTCAGAGTAGATAGCTGCGATAACGACATCATGATTCTTGATTTTCGCAACGTTAGAGTTGGTCTGGAAGAATGAGATGTCAGATGTATATTTACGGCAGATGCGGCTGAAATCAGCACCTGTACCGCCGATGTTTACAACAGCAATGCTTGCCTTGTCGAGATTGCCGACCGGAATAAGGTTGTTTTTGTCGCGCAAAAGAGTGATTGAAGCGTTGGCAAGTGCTTGATTTACAGCTTCGGCTTTGGGCGAGTTGATCATTTCTTCAAGTCCGGCGGGGTTGATCGGAGCAGGATTTGCAAGCCCCATGACATATTTGTAGGCGAGGACTTTGCGGCAACGTTCGTTGATAACGCTTTCGGGAATCTTACCGGCTTTAACAGCGGCTTCAACTGCGTTTAGGTCACCGCCGGGCTGACGCATACCTTCGAGAACGTCGGCACCTGCAAGAATAGCTTCAACTGAAACATTTCCGGGTGTTGATGCGCCTTTCATACCGAGCGCATCAGTAAAGATAAGTCCTTTGAAACCAAGCTCGTTGCGGAGAAGGTCGGTGGTGATTTTTTTAGAGAGTGAAGAAGGTGTACCCGATGGATCGAGAGCCGGCACGTTGAGGTGGGCGGTCATGATAGCTGAGCCTTCTTCCATGTAGCGTTTGAACGGAACGAGGTCAATCTGTTCGATAGTTTCTTTAGAGTGATTGATTGTCGGGAGAGCCTTGTGAGAGTCAAGGTTAGTGTCTCCGTGTCCGGGGAAGTGTTTACCGCATGACATAACTCCGGCTGATTCGAGACCGGCAGCATAGACCGCACCTGCTTCGGCAACTCGCTGAGGATCTTCACCAAACGAACGATAACCGATTACGGGGTTTGACGGATTAACGTTGACGTCGATAACTGGAGCAAAGTTGATGTCGATGCCGAGAAGTTTCATCTCGCGACCAACTTCCTGACCATATTTATAAAGTAGTTCGGTGTCAGAGATAGCGCCGAGACCCATATTGCGGGGGAAACGCGGAGTGTTTGATACTCTCATCGAAAGTCCCCATTCGCCGTCGATTGCAACCATCGGAGCAACTGATGACGCTTTACGGGCGGCGTTGATGGCGGCTGCATATTGCTCAACCGAGCCTTCGCTGAGCAGAATTCCACCCATTTTATATTTACCCATCACGGTGTTGATCAGAGCAACCGTAGCCTGACCTGCCTTGGGATTAACAATAGGCATGAAAAGCTGGGCAATGCGCTCTTTTGGGGTCAGTGTGTTAAAAACAGAGTCAACCCACTGCTGACACTCGGGAGTATCGGTGGCAACCATGAGGGGTGATTTTGCCGAAGCCGATGTGAACAGACACATTGCGGCTGTCAGCGTTATAAAAATTCGTCTCATTTTGATATGTTGTATTTATTTATTTTTTAAATGATTGGGCTTATTCGCGCATGCGACGCTCGTTTGACGGATTGATTTTTTTACCGTTCATATCGGTTTTGAGATAATCGAGCAGGTCTTTGTAAACAACCTGTTTGCTACGGGCAATTTTGGGAGCAGAAATGAGAGGTTCCATGTAGTCGCCACCGTTTGCGAGATAGTCGATTGTGATTAAACGATATGTTTTGTTGGGGTCGATTTTCTTTCCGTTGATTTTGACCGATGTGCATTTACGGTCTTTCATCACCGCTTCAACGTTGGCACTCACGCCGTCACCGCCACGCATCGCCATCACATCGAATGCTTCGAGCAGGTCTTTACCTTTTACATCAATGACTTCGAGGTAGTTGTTGAACGGTTGCATCATCATTATCATTCCGAGGGTAACGTCACCTTTGGGGAGCGAACGTCTCAAACTGCCTTTATTCATGAAAGCGAGGTCAACCGGTTTGCCGTTGTTGAGTTTGCGCCCCATATCAAAGGCAAAATCGCTGACAAAGTTAATCAGCGAGGGGTCGGAATTTTCAAAATTGTCTGCCGATTCGGCAACTTTAATTTGCATCAGCGAGTCAACTCCGGCGCGATATGGCACGAGAATTGCAGCGAGGTCGGGGCTTGTGCGGTCGTCGAGGCGACTGTCAACCGAGATTGTTGAATAATTATGAGAGAGGTCGTCGAGGTCGATTGTGATTTGACCGACGTTCATACCCTGTTTGCCAACCTGGGCGATGAGAACCGGCTTGCCAACGGCATTTTTGACATATGCTTTTGCCGAATCAGCCGGGTTGATGTAGGTGTGAGAGTGTCCGCCGATGATAATGTCGATATCCTCGCTTTGCGAAGCGATGTCAATATCTTTGGGGGTCGGTTTGCCCGAATAGCCGAGGTGAGAAATTGCGATAACCATATCAACCTTCTCGTTGTGGCGCAGGTGCCAGGCAGTCGAGTTTGCAGCCTTGATGCCGTCGAGATATTCAACGCCATTATAGTTGCCGTCGGCAATCATTCCGTGGGGGCGCAGGTTGATGCCGATAAATCCGATTTTTTTACCGTCATATTCATAGATGGCATATGGCTCAAAGATGTTTTCGAGCGGACCGCCTTTCAGATCGTAGTTTGTAGAAAGCCAGCGGGTATTGCTTTTGGCAAGCAGTTTTGCGAGAGCTTCCGATCCGTTGTCAAAATCGTGATTGCCGACAATAGCCATGTCATAGCCGAGCAGGTCGAGCATCTTGTACTCGACTTCGCCACCATAGAGGTTAAAAAACATTGTGCCCTGAACAGCATCACCGGCATCGATGACCAGCGTGTTGCGGTTGTTGGCTTTTACAGAGTCAATCACGACCTTACGACGCAGAACACCACCGAGATTTTTGTCGTTGGGGTCTATCTGAGAGTGAGTGTCGTTGGTGTGAAGAATTACGAGTTTATCAGCTTTTGCGGGAGTGAAAAGAACGACCGGCAAAAGGAGTGTGAGTAATGATTTGACGATGATATTCATTGGGAATTACGGGGTCTATTTAACTAATGTGCGAAGTTAGTCAATTTTTTTGGTGTCAACAAAAAGTATATGACAAAATAATACTAAAAATAAATAAATAT
>JAIDRE010000117.1 GCA_029061925.1 Muribaculaceae bacterium
TTATTAAGCAACTCACCGGGCTTTAATTCTAACAGATTTTAGGTGCCTTCTCCGGCATTACGAATCAGCAACCAAAGTTCATTTGATTTTTTGTCCACAAAGTTAATTGAAATCGGACGTCTTAAAAATGTAGTCTTTGAGCCATCTACGCTGACCTGGACAAATTGTCCGGCGATAACTTCGGGCAATTGACTACCATTAGCGGGAGTGAGTTTCAATAATCCGAAACGTCCACCGAGCTTTTCGTTGTGTTTGACAACAAAGTCAAGTATATATTTTTTCATTTAAAAATATGTGATAAGCAGTTTCTATCGCAAAGATACTCATAATTTTCTAATCACTAACGTTTATTTGCACAACATTGAAAATTATTTGCTAATTTTGCAAGCATTTTAATCAAAATCACATTTTCTAACCAAGCTATGACATCGACACTCAAAAAAAGTAATAAGATTGATATGCTTAATGGACCATTGATGGGCAAAATTTTATTGTTTGCTTTACCATTGATGGCAAGTGGGGCACTACAACAGTCGTTTAACTCGGTCGATGTTGCTGTTGTGGGGCGATATTGCAATCCTCAGTCGCTTGCAGCCGTTGGTAGTAACGGTATGATTATCAGTCTAATTGTTAATCTTTTTTTGGGTATTTCAGTCGGAGCAAATGTCGTTATAGCTCACTATATCGGTCGCAAAGATAATGCTGCTATTAAAAAAGCTGTTGATACCGTGATGTCGCTTGCAATTATCTGTGGCGTAATTCTCCTGATTTCAGGTGTCGCAACTGCTCGTCCGATTCTTGAGGCTATTTCAACTCCTCACGATGTGATTGATTTGGCAACGGTTTACTTACGCATCTATTTCCTTGGTATGCCGTTCTTTATGATATATAATTTTGGCTCGGCCATATTGCGAAGTATTGGTGATACACGACGTCCCTTCTATTGTCTGGTTGCCGGTGGAATTGTTAACGTTATATTGAATCTTGTACTTGTTTTATTTTTCAATATGGGTGTAGCCGGGGTTGCTATTGCAACTGTTGCGTCAAATATTGTCAGCGCACTATTGCTATTGGTTATTTTAGCACGGGAAGAAGAACCCTATCGCGTTAATATTTTTCGTTTTTTAGTTTACCGCCCCGAATTGGGTAAAATGTTGAAAATCGGTATGCCTGCCGGTATTCAGGGTATGGTATTTTCGTTTTCAAATATATTTATCGTATCTGGTATAAACACTTTTGGTGCAGCAGGCTCGGCTGGTTCAGCGGCAGCTCTCAACTTTGAATATTACTGCTATTTTGTTATCGTTGCTTTTAATAGCGCAGCAGTCGCATTTACCGGTCAGAACTATGGCGCCGGTAAAATAGAGCGTTGTAATCGAGTGTTTGCATTATGCTTTATAATGGCACTGGTGGGATGTGCAATCCTGAATATACTGATTGTGTGGCAAAAAGAATTTTTCATCTCATTCTTTACCAATGACCCGGAAGTCGCTCAGTTTGGCTATATACGTCTGACTGTTGTCTTATTGTTCCAGTTCCTTGCCACATCTTATGAGGTTTCAGGAGCATGTATGCGCGGACTTGGTTACTCAATGACTCCGACCGTGTTGACAATATTTGGAACCTGTTTGTTGCGAATCGCCTGGGTTTACCTGTTCCACCATACAACAATCATCGAAGGTATGAATGCACTCTTGATGGTTTATCCCCTAAGTTGGACGTTAACGGGCATATCAGTTCTGGCGGCTTACTTTATAATCCGTCGAAAAGCTTACAGAAAAATAGTGGCTTAATGAAATGTTATGGATGATGTCTTCAGGACTTAGTTGCCACATGATTGACATTACTTTCTTTTACCATTTGCACAAGCGTATCGCTCGGAACAACAATATCAATTTTTCCTCCAATTTTATCGATATCATAAAGATAAACAAGTCCGTAACCAAGTTGAGCAACTTGTCTCAATTCACGTCCGCGACGCTGATGATTGAGTAATTCTGATATGTTGTAGTAAATGGCGTGTTCGATTGAATCCTTTTCGGTCTCAAGGCTTTTACCTTTGAATTCGCTGTCGATGCGATAACTATATAAGATATTGTTGCCTAATATTTCAACACCTTGTATATAAATGCCTGGACCAATTTCACGGGGACACATTGCATTTTCAAGAGCAACTCGAGCTGCAGTTTCAGTACTGTCACGCTGGTAGATAGTTGCTTGGCTTTCAAGTTCTTTCCTTAATTCTTTATTTGTGATTTTAAAATTGACAGTCTGATTGTTGTTTTGATTGATATATACAACGTTAAGCGAAGCTTTAGCATTAACCATTGCATTCAGCAAACGTGATGCCGATAAATCATTGAATGAAAGTCGAAGACAGTCAAGCTGTAGGTCACGATGTTCTCTTAACTTTTCAACATCAGTGAGCTGCCCGTCAGCGGCCAAATCCATTGTAACGATATTTGAAAGTTGGTCATATTCAACTGATAAGAGATCTCCAGCAGGTCCCTCATTGAGTGGACACACAAAATTTATATCCTTAACAACTTCCTGTAGGTCAATCACGTTTTGTGATGTACATCCCCACAAACTCAAGAATATCAGGAATATAAATATTGATTTTATGACTCTCATCTGTGCTGAATTTCTTTATTTTTGCAAATTTACACATTTTTTTAATATAATCAGCACTTTTTATCATTTAAATTATTGACACAACAGTTTTTTGACAAACTTTTACTCTTCAAATGTAAACTTTATTACCTTGCCATATTGAGATGTGTATTCTCCATTAAAAGTAGAGCCATCTTCGCTTAATGTACCATCAAATCGACCGATAGCAATGTTACCTTCAAAATAATCTGTAAATATGATATGAAAACTATTATCAGGATTTATATTAGCTTGATGTATTTTAAGCAGATAATTAGTAGTGGATGAGAATGTACTGTAACGACATCCTATTTGATTACGAAAATCTATTTCAAAAATTGTCGGAACAGAACCTAATCGTCCATTTAATTTAATTTTTCCTAATTGAGATAACTGTTTGGATATGGAATCGTTATCCGCTATAGGATGATTGCTTAATTCTATATTATTATTCTCATCATTAGTGGTGAAAATTTCGTGCAAACAAAAGCTAATGGTAACAACAACTGCAAGAATAATTATCCCTGTAATTATTTCAACAGTATGGCGGCGAATCGGTGCCTTTTTTCTGGGTTTGTGGATTATAAGCGGTTGGCCGATTGAACCTAATTGTTTGTTGTTATTTGATTCTATATTTTCGGTCTTATTCTCTGACATGATAATATTGAAAATGAAGGGCTATAAAAGCCCTTCATTTATAATAGTTAAACGTTTGAGATTATCTAAAATTTTCAAGAAGAGTACTCATTGCGGTTATAATGCCATCGGCATCTTTTCCGCCTGCCTGAGCAAATCCGGGTTGACCACCGCCACCTCCTTTTATTGCCTTAGCTGCTTCACGAATCATCGTTGATGCGTTATGACCTGCAGCAACAATATCGTCAGTCAACATAACGGTTAATAGCGGTTTACCTGATACATCAACGGTTGCACCGAGGAATACGGTTTTCTCAGGTGAGAGACGACGGACTGCAAATGCCGCATTCTTAACAACATCAGGAATGCGAATACCGGTCATCTCTACAATCTTTATATCATTAACCACACGAGCCTTTTCGAGAAGTTCGCGTGAAAGATTGTTGATTTTTTCCTGGAAATATTCCTCTGCCTTAGCTTTAAGCTCGGCATTTTCTTCAATAGATTTTTTGATTGCAATACCAAGGTCAGGTGCATTGTTGAACATCTGAGAGATATTGCGGAGTTCGTCAGTCATGTGATTGATAGACTCCTCAACTTTTGCTCCTGTAATAGCTTCGATACGACGAATGCCGGCTGCGATTGAGCTTTCTGACAAGATTTTAATCATACCGATATTACCGGTGTTTTCAACGTGGGTACCACCACAAAGCTCAATTGAATTACCATATTTAATCACGCGAACTTCGTCACCATATTTCTCACCGAAGAGTGCCATGGCTCCCATATCAACAGCTTTTTGAATGGGCATATTACGATGCTCATCGCGTGCGATTGCAGCTCTGACTTTCTTGTTTGCAAGTTGTTCAACCTTGCGAATTTCTTCAGGAGTCATTTTCTGGAAGTGAGAGAAGTCAAAACGAAGCAGGTCGGGCGAAACAAATGAACCTTTCTGCTCAACATGTGTACCTAAAACTTCACGAAGTGCTTCATGGAGCAGGTGAGTGGCTGTATGGTTACAAGATGTTGCCAAACGGCTGTCTGTATCGATTGATGCTTTAAATGTTGCCTCAACGTTTGTCGGGAGTTTGGTTGTCAAATGAACACCCATACCGTTTTCACGTTTTGTGTCGAAAATTTCAATTGTTTCATCTCCATCGACCAATACGCCACGGTCGCCGACCTGACCACCCATCTCGGCATAGAAAGGTGTTTCAGAGAGAACGATTTGATAGAACTCGCGATTTTTTTGTTTAACTTTGCGATAGCGAAGAATTTGAGTATCAGTGCTGAATTTATCATAACCGACAAATTGCTGTTCGCCATCTCTAACAACTACCCAGTCACCGGTTTCAACAGCCGATGCGTTACGAGCACGTTGTTTTTGAGCTTCCATTTCTTTATCAAAGCCGGCTTGATCAAGAGTCATTCCGTTTTCTTTTAGGATAAGCTCGGTTAAGTCAAGGGGGAATCCGTATGTATCGTAAAGAACAAATGCTTCTTCACCTGAAATTTTAGTTTTGCCTTCAGCTTTAGCTCGGCTGATTGCTGAATCAAGAAGATGAATACCGTTTTCAAGAGTGCGAAGGAAAGAATCTTCTTCTTCTTTGATTACCTTCATAATGAGCTCACGCTGAGCTGGAAGTTCAGGATATGCTTCGCCCATGCTGTCAATGAGGGTATCAACAAGGCGATACATAAAAGCCTGTTTTTGACCGAGGAATGTGTATGCGTATCGGACTGCACGTCGTAGAATACGGCGGATAACATATCCGGCTTTTGCATTTGAAGGAAGCTGAGAGTCGGCTATAGAGAAAGATATTGTTCTTACATGGTCAGCGATAACTCGCATTGCTACGCCGACATCTTTGTCTTTACCGTATTCTTTACCCGATAATTCGGCAATCTTGCTAATCAAGGGAGTGAATACATCGGTATCGTAGTTTGACTGCTTGCCTTGAAGTGCCATGCAAAGACGCTCAAAGCCCATACCTGTATCAATTACTTTTGCAGGGAGGGGTTGGAGAGAACCGTCAGCCATACGCTGATACTGCATGAATACAAGGTTCCAAATTTCAATAACCTGGGGATGATCGTGATTTACGAGCGAAGCGCCGTCAACTTTTTGGCGTTCTTCTTCGCTACGAAGGTCGATATGGATTTCAGAACATGGACCGCAGGGACCTGTATCACCCATTTCCCAGAAGTTATCATGTTTGTTACCATTTATAATATGTGAGGCAGGCAAATGATGGCTCCAGATTTCGGCAGCCTCATTGTCGCGCTCAAGATTTTCAGCGGGAGAACCTTCAAAAACGGTTGCATAAAGGCGGTTGGGATCAAGTTTCAATACATCCACAAGATATTCCCATGCCCAGTCGATAGCTTCTTTTTTGAAGTAGTCGCCAAACGACCAGTTACCGAGCATTTCAAACATTGTGTGGTGATAGGTGTCATGTCCAACTTCTTCAAGGTCGTTATGTTTACCGCTGACACGAAGACATTTTTGAGAATCAGCAACGCGCTGATATTTCGCTGCTTTGTTTCCAAGAATGATGTCCTTGAACTGGTTCATACCGGCGTTGGTAAACATCAGTGTCGGGTCATCTTTGATAACCATCGGAGCTGAGGGGACAATATGGTGTCCCTTGCTTTCAAAAAAAGACTTGAACGAGTCGCGTATCTCTTTTGATGTAGCCATTATATCTTAATTTAACTTATCTTACATTATTTAATCTGCAAAATTATAGATTTTTCGCTAATTTTGCAAAAGTTTTCCACGACAATCAATATTTATGAGTAGAAAATTATTTTATAAATATAATGAGTTTACAGGTGCTTTTGAGAGAGTCTATCCCTCAAGAATTAACCGTGTATGGTCAATTGTCAGGAACTCATTCGAGGCAATTGCGATAGCTGTTATATTGATTGGCGGTCTTTATTATCTGATAGATTTCCCTAAAGAACGTTTGCTTAGAGAGGAAAACCGACGGTTGAAACAACATCTTGAGCAACTTGATGATAGATTGACCGAAGCATTAGATGTAATGGAAAATATCTCGGAGCGTGATAATAACTTTTACAGAGTTATGATGCAGGCTGACCCGATGTCGATCAATCGACGCACTTCAGGTCATGAACGCCGAAATATCACAGGATTTGCCGACGCTGAACTGGTTGAAGATGTCACCGAAAAAATGGATATCCTTGACCGTCTAATCTATAGTCAAATAAATTCGTTCGACTCGTTGAGAACATATGCGTCTCAGCAAAAAGAACGTCTTGCAAGTATTCCATCGATTCAGCCTATCTCTCATGACGACATGAAACAGATGGCATCGGGATATGGCACTCGCGTTGACCCGGTTTACGGTACGATTAAATTCCATGAAGGTATGGACTTCGCTTCGGCAACAGGAACACCCGTGTATGCGACCGGTGATGGAACAGTAACTACGGCCGGATGGCACAGTGGTTATGGGAATATGATAGAACTTAATCATGGTTACAACTATACGACCCGTTATGCTCACCTTAGTAAAACACTTGTTCAACCCGGACAAAAAGTTAAGCGTGGTGACAAAATTGGTGAAGTCGGTAATACCGGTAAATCAACCGGATCACATCTTCACTACGAGGTAAGATATAATGGTCAACCGCGTAACCCTGTAAATTATTATTTCCAAGATTTAACACCGGAGCAATATGCTGAAATGGTTCGCGCCGCTGAGGCTGCTGCTCATGTAATGGATTGATATATGGCTAAAAAAGACCCACTCGACAAACACTATTATCGAATTCGTGAAGTTGCAGAAATGCTTGATTTGCCCGATTCGACTCTTCGTTTCTGGCAATCTCAGTTCCCTATTATTCAAGCATTTCGTGATAACAAGGGTTTGCGGTATTATTCGCCTCGCGATATTGAAAATTTCAGAATGATCAAGTATCTGATAAAAGATCGTGGACTGAAAATTGAAGCCGCAAAAGCCGAGATTAAAAACAATCCCAAAGGTATTGAGAAACGTTATGATGCGGTTGAGCGATTGTGCTCGGTAAGAGACCGTCTTCAAAGTATGCTTGATGCTTTGAACTCTATACGTCGATAATATGGCATCATATCTTCAGGTTGAAAAGCTTACCAAAAGCATCGGTGACCGCATTTTATTTTCCGATATTACATTCGGTGTTAATGAAGGTGACAAAATTGGTCTGATTGCCAAAAACGGAACAGGTAAAACAACTCTATTGAGATGTCTTGCCGGAGAAATTTCACCCGATTCCGGTGAAATAATTTACCGTAATGGAATTAAAACTGCATATCTTGACCAAACACCATCGTTTGATCCTGACATGACTGTCCTTCAGGCTGCTTTTGCTACAGAAACTCCGGCAACAATAGCGATTGCTCAATATGAAATGGCTCTTGCTTCGGGAGATAATGACAAAATTGCAAAGGCTGTAGAGTTAATGGATCGTGAAGATGCATGGGACTATGAAGACTTGATGAAGCAAATGCTTTTTCAGTTACATTTGACCGATCTCACTCAAAAAGTTGGAACAATGTCGGGTGGGCAGCAAAAACGACTGGCATTGGCTCGTATTTTGTTGGATCGTCCTGATTTTGTACTGCTTGATGAGCCGACAAACCATCTTGATATTGAAACTGTTGAGTGGCTCGAAAATTATTTGTCACGAGCCAAGATGACTATATTGATGGTTACACACGACCGTTATTTTCTTGACCGTGTATGCTTAAAAATAATTGAGCTTGACCGAACTCAAGCGTTTTCATACGACGGGAACTATGATTATTACATCCGCCGTCGTAGCGAACGAATCGAAGCGATGACCGCAGAGTTGGCTCGTGTTAAAAATACACTCCGCAAAGAGCAGGATTGGATGAACAGACAGCCCCAGGCTCGTGCCGGCAAAGCGAAGTATCGTATTGATGCATTCTATGACTTGAAAGATCGTGCAGCTGTTTCGCTTAAAGAAAAAAATGTTGCTCTTGATGTGAAGTCAAGCTATATTGGCTCAAAAATTTTTGAGGCGGAACATATATCAAAATCATTCGGGTCTAAAGTTATTCTTGACGATTTCAACTATATATTTTCGAGATATGAAAAACTCGGAATCATAGGTGTAAACGGCGTTGGTAAAACCACATTTATAAAGATGTTGCAAGGACTTGTTCAACCCGATAAAGGAACTTGGAATGTTGGCGAGACTGTGCGATTTGGCTATTACAGTCAGCAAGGAATAGAATTTGACGAGAATAAACGTGTAATCGACGCGATAACCGAGAAAGCTGAAGATATTGTTTTTGATGGAGGCGAACGAATCTCTCCAATGAATTTTCTTCAAAAATTCTTGTTTTCACCTGCCGATCAGCAAAAATATATTCATACATTGAGCGGTGGAGAACGAGCTCGTCTTCATCTTGCATCGGTTTTGATGAATTCACCAAACTTCTTGATTCTTGATGAGCCGACCAACGACCTTGACATTATAACACTTGGATTGCTTGAGGAATATCTTGCATCGTTCAGCGGGTGTGTCATTGTGATTAGTCACGACCGTTTTTTCCTTGATTCAATTATTGACCATCTTTTTGTTTTTGAGGGTAATGGTGTGATACGCGATTTCCCCGGTAACTATACCGAATATCGCGAATATGTAGCACAGCAAAAAGCCAAGGAGGTGGAAGAGTCAAACAAACAGACAGATTCCCAATCTGCCCCCAAAAAGCAAAAGACTGAAACTCGTCGTCTTTCATTCAAAGAGAAGAAAGAACTTGAACAGTTAACAATAGACCTCGAAAAGCTTAATGAAGAGAAAGATGTCCTCGAACAAATCTTCAATTCGGGTGAGCAACTTGACCGTATTGCTGAAAATTCTGCTCGTTTTGAAGAAGTCAAAGGGCTGATTGATGAGAAAGAGATGCGTTGGCTTGAACTTTCTGAAATTGAAGGCTAAGATGATTGTTAATGGATTCGATTAAGATTCTTGATATTAATATCGATTGCATTACGTTTAATCAACTGCTTGAAACTCTTGACATGGGAGTTTTATTTACGCCAAACGTTCAAACGCTTTTGTTGGCTCATGATGACCATGAATTTTTAGATTACTATAAAGAAGCCGACTATCGTGTTTGTGATAGTCGTGTTGTAAAATTGTGTTCCCGTTTATTGCCTAAGCCTATTCCCGAAGCTATTCCGGGCAGTAGTTTCTTTCACGAGTATTGTACATATCATGCCGGTGACCGAAATTGTTCGATCTATTTTATTGGTGCAGCCGAAGGCGTAGGAAATCTTGCTGCGAATAATATAAACAATCGTGTCAGACGCCGGATGGTTGTCGGTTCATATTCTCCGCCATTCGGTAGATCTATGACTGATATCGAAATGGCAAATCTGGCAGATGAGGTTGCTCTTTCAGGTGCGACCGTTGCAGTTGTTGGACTCGGTTCACCAAAACAGGAAAAATGGATTATAGAAAATCGTCATCGTTTTCCTTCTATAAAGTTGTGGATGGCTTTAGGTGCTACTATAGATTTTGAAGCCGGAACTCTAAAAAGAGCCCCGGCGTGGATTCAAAAGTTATGTCTTGAATGGCTGTTTAGATTCTTTCAAGAGCCGCGTCGTTTGTTTTCCCGTTATTTTATTCAGGGACCACGATTTTTCTATTATTTCTTTTGTCAGCTCTTGAAACAGTAGCTAATCAAGGCTTATGATATAAGCATACCGTTAGCCACTTCGCGAGCGATACCGTCACCCATTGAGTTGGCAACGATGGCAAGTGCAAATTTTGATGCAGATGCCGGCCCGTTAGCGGTGATAATTGTATCAAGTGCTGCCACTTGCACACCTATATGGAGAGCTTTACCCATTTTATCCTCAAATCCGGGATAGCAGGTTGCTTCTTTACCATCGAGAATGCCGAGCGGTGCAAGTACAACAGCCGGAGCTGCGCATATTGCAGCGATTTTACCACCGTTATCGTTATGTTTGGTCAACAATTCGGCAAGTGGTTTATATTCGTGAAGGTGTGTTGCACCGGGCATACCTCCTGGACAAATGAGCCATTCGCAGTTTGCATAATCATTGTCTGCAAAAAGTGTGTCTGCTTCAACTACAATACCATGAGCTCCGGTAACTTTTTTGTCTTTATTGATTGAAACTGTGTTGACATTCATTCCGGCTCTACGCATAACGTCAACAACTGTCAGTGCTTCAATCTCTTCAAAGCCATTGGCTAAAAATAAAAATGAACGATTCATAATAGATATTTCTTTTAATTTTATTAGTTTTTATGTTTACCTACAAATTTAACGTAATTTATTGAGAGTTGTTTCATTAAAATCACTAAATTTGAACACTTTTAATTCTTTTTATTATGACAGCATTAAAAATCAGACCATTATCGTTTTTCAGCATTCTGCTTTTGGCGACCTCTGTTGTCGGGTGTGAAGATGAACATTATATTAATGAGTCCGGAATGGTTTGGAACACATTATATAATATAACATATTCGGCTCCGAAGTCTCTTGAAGATTCAATCAAGGCTACGATGCGTAGTGTAGAGCTTTCGCTGTCACCATTTAACGAAAGTTCGTTAATTACTCGTATCAATAAAGGTGAGACCGATTCAACTGATGTGCTGATTGATACTGTTTTTGCTGTCTCCAAGAAGGTTAATGAATTATCGTCAGGTGTTTTTGACCCGTCAGCTGCACCTCTTTTCAGTTTATGGAACGTCGGGCATGGTGCAAAGTCAAATATCGACCCTACCGACCAGCAGATTGATTCGGCTTTGACTCTTGTCGGAATTGACAGCTGTTTTATTAACAATGGTTTAATCACTCGTAAGTCTCTCGGTACACAATTTAATTTCAGTGCCATCACAAAAGGTTTCGGCTGTGATATGGTGGGGGAGACCTTGCGACGCAACGGTTGTGAAAACTATATGGTTGAGATTGGCGGTGAGATAGCACTTTCAGGGTTCGCTCCATCGGGTCAACTGTGGCGTATTCAGATTGATGCTCCCGAATTTAATGATTCGACTGTCACACACACACGACTTGGTGTCATCGAGCTATCAAATTGTGGAGTAGCTACCTCGGGTAATTACCGCAACTTCAGGCGAGACAAAAACGGACGTTTGTACGGTCATACTATTTCGCCGGTAAACGGACGCCCCGTAACGTCGGTGTCAACACTTTCAGCAACCATTATCGCACCTGATTGTATGCTTGCCGATGCACTTGCAACAGCCTGTATGGCTATGCCTCTGAATGATGCAATGGCAATGTTGGAGTTAATAGATGATGTTGAAGGACTGCTTATCTCTGCTAAAGATGAAGGAGGTTATTACTTTGACACAACTTCGGGATTTCCCCAAATAAAAAAATAGAACACTGCTATGTCATTAATACAATTAACCGTAGGAAGCTATAACAGTCCTGACAATCAGCCAACAATTCATCGTTTTAAACTTGATACAGAAACCGGAAGTTCAACAATGATTGATTCGTTTGTCGGTTTAAGTAATCCCTCTTTTATTGCGTTTCCTCAAAAAGGAGTGTTACTTGCTGTTAATGAAGATTGTAACCCCGATGACGGTTTAACTGTATTGCATCTTAAGGACAACGTTTATCATAAAATAATGAAGAGTTCGGGCGAGGGGAGCGCACCTTGTCATGTCGCAGTGTCGCCTGATTGCAGTTTTGTTGCGACCGCAAATTATTTGGGCGGAAGCGTGTCGATATTCCCTTTTGATAAAGAATCGGGTACTATCGGGAGACCCAAAGTCATACAATTTAGCGGAAAAGGATCCGATGAACGACGCCAGGCGGGACCTCACGCCCATTTTGTTACATTTACCCCTGACGGTCGTTATATGATTGTTCCCGATTTGGGTACTGATGCTCTGCACATTATTCCGATGAAAGACGGAAAACCTGACGGAGCAAACAAGACTGATTTAAAAATGTCACCAGGTTCGGGACCTCGCCATATTGTTTTTAATCAGAAAGGCGATATAGCATATCTTGTCAGCGAGCTTGCCGGGACAGTCACGATAATAGATTATGATTCTGAAAAAGGTACTTTTACAACACGCCGAGTAGTTGAACTTGACCCTAACCACGCTCATGCGTCAGCCGACATTCATTTGTCGTCAGACGGACGATTCCTTTACGCTTCAAACAGGCGTATTGATGATGGATTGGTATGTTATGCGGTTGATTTAGAGTCGGGTGAGCTTAATCGTGTTGGATTTACACCTACCGGTAGTCATCCACGTAATTTTACAATTACAACAGACGGTAAACTACAGTTTGTGGCATGTCGTGACGATAACCGAATTGAAGTTTATCGACGGAATTTAGAATCCGGTGCATTGTCATTATTATCGACAATCGCTTGTCCGTTACCTGTTTGTATCTTATTAGAAGATTCCGAGACTGTATAGAAACACAGCTGCTATACAAATCGGTGCGATATATCTTAAGCAAAAGATAACGAGGTGCATTCCGACTAATTCACGACGTGAAGACTTAGGCATCAGTTCTTTCTTAACAATATTTCTGTCAAGCACATATCCAACAAATATAGAGATAAGCATTCCACCGATGGGCAACAGAATATTTGACGAGACATAGTCAAACAGATTAAAGAACGCCAGTCCGAACACTTTAACTCCGCTGAGCGAACCAAAAGACAGGGCGCACAACACCCCAAGTACCATCGCTATTGAAATGATAATAGTCGTAGCTTTACGTCGCGACATCTTAAACTCATCAACAAGGTAGGCAATGCTGATTTCGCTCATTGATATTGTTGACGATAGCGAGGCAAGGAACAATAAGAAAAAGAACAGTGTTGACCAGATTGTGCTACCGGGCAGTTGGGTGAAAATTGACGGGAGAATCTCGAACACCAATCGTGGACCAGCCGCAGGCTCCATACCAAAAGTAAAGACTGCCGGGAATATAATAATTCCGGCAAGAATAGCGACCATTGTATCAATAGAAGCCATTATCCCCGCTGTCTTGAGTAATGGCGTGTCTTTCTTAAAGTAGCTTGAGTAGGTGATGAGGCATCCGAGTCCAAGGCTCAGCGAAAAAAAAGCCTGCCCCATAGCTCCAATCATGACTGATGGCGTAACTTTTGAGAAATCAGGATTAAAGAGGAATGAAAGTCCTTCTGATGCACCGGGGAGCATAAGCGAATTTACACAGAAAATAATAAGTAAGATGAACAGTATCGGCATCATTATATTTGACATCTTTTCAATGCCGCGTTGCACTCCGCGAATGACTATTACATAATTTATAAAAAGGAATAGGAGAGTGCATATCACGGGAGAAATATCAGAGGTCGCGAAAGTGTCAAAGCGTGTATGAAATGACTCGACACTACTTTCGCTTCCAAACCCGACTATCGAAAGTCTGAGATACTCCAAAGTCCATCCGGCGACTACCGAATAAAAGCTAAGAATCAGTATTGATGCGGAAATACCCATATAGCTGAGAATCGCCCAAGATTTGCCGGGTGCAAGTTTTTTGAATGCACCTCGTATATTTAATCCGGTGTTGCGCCCTATGATAAATTCGGCACAGACTACCGGAATACCGATTACGAAAACAAAAAAGAGGTCGATAAGCAAAAACGCGCCACCGCCATTGACACCGGCCTCGTAGGGAAATCGCCATATATTACCAAGTCCTACAGCCGAACCTACAGTTGTTGCTATTGCTCCAAGTCGTGTTGCAAAGTGAGCGCGTTTCTCCGTCATTTTTGAGATGAATTTATGATTGATTTATAAATATGCGATAAATTTACAAACAAAATAAATATTGTGCATGAATTTGACTATTTTTATATAAAAAAAGAAGAGATATGTCATAAAAATGGCAGATCTCCGTATAGATTATAAATAAGTATTGGATAATTATGGGGCGGGCGGGT
>JAIDRE010000118.1 GCA_029061925.1 Muribaculaceae bacterium
GCGTACTTGCAGGTGACTATATCAAAGAAGCTTCTGACAGCCGTGTTGACATGAACGCTGTCGGTTTCCTATACCGCTACGGCTATTTTACTCAGTCTCTTTCAGTTGACGGCCAGCAGATTGCCAACTACGAACCACAAAACTTCAACCAGCTCCCTATCGAGCAGATGCGTGAAGCTGACGGTTCTCCAATGATTCTTGAAGTACCCTATCCCGGACGTATCATTTATTCACATATCTGGCGTGTTAACGTTGGTCGTATGAAACTTTATCTCCTTGATACTGACTTCGATATGAACAGCGAATTTGACCGTTGCATCACTCACCAGCTTTATGGTGGCGACTGGGAAAACCGCATCAAACAGGAATATCTTCTCGGTATCGGTGGCATCTTGATGCTCAAGAAACTCGGTATCACTGCCGACATATACCACTGTAACGAAGGACACGCCGCACTCCTCAACCTCCAGCGTTTGGTTGACTTTGTTCAGGAGAAAAAACTCGACTTCAACGTTGCACTCGAACTCGTTCGTGCATCATCTCTTTATACCGTTCACACTCCCGTGCCCGCAGGTCACGACTACTTTGACGAAGGTCTGTTTGGTAAATACATGGGCGAATATCCTGCAAAACTCGGTATTAGCTGGAACGAACTCATGGATATGGGTCGTGAAAACCCCGGTTCTCAGGAACGTTTCTCAATGAGTGTATTCGCGCTCAACACTTGCCAGGAAGCTAATGGTGTAAGCTGGCTCCACGGCGAAGTTTCAAAGAAAATGTTTGCCGGAATCTGGAAAGGTTACGGATGGCAGGAATCTCACGTTAGCTATGTAACTAACGGCGTCCACATGCCAACTTGGGCTGCATCAGAATGGAAAGCATTCTATGCAAACAAACTTGGCAAACAAGTATTTGCCGACCAGAGCAATCCCGAAGCATGGAAAGGTATTTTCTCAATTCCCGATGAAGAAATCTGGAAGATGAGAATGACAATGAAGCACAAATTCATTAACTTTGTAAAACGTGACTTCAAAGCAAAATGGCTTGCTCAACAGCGTGATCCGTCAGCTGTTATGAGCATCGTTGACAAAATCAACCCCAACGCTCTTATCATTGGTTTTGCACGCCGTTTCGCAACATATAAACGCGCTCACCTCCTCTTTACCGACCTCGATCGTCTCGCTCGCATCGTCAACAATGAGCAGTTCCCCGTTCAGTTTGTATTCTCAGGTAAGGCACACCCCGCCGATGGTGCGGGTCAAGGACTCATCAAACGCATCATGGAAATTTCACGCAAGCCTCAGTTCCTTGGCAAAATCATCTTCCTCGAAGACTACAACATGATTGTTGCAAAACGTCTTGTCAGCGGTGTTGATATCTGGCTTAACACCCCGACCCGTCCGCTCGAAGCATCAGGTACATCTGGCGAAAAAGCCGAAATGAACGGTGTCCTTAACTTCTCAGTGCTTGACGGATGGTGGTATGAAGGCTACCGTTTCAACGAAAACGCAGGCTGGGCGCTTACCGACAAACGTACATTTACACCCGATCAGCAAGATCAGCAGGATAAACTTGATGCGGCTACAATCTACTCAATGCTTGAGAACCAGATTATTCCCCTCTACTTCAAGAAAAATTCTGCCGGCTACTCACCCGAGTGGATTCAATACATTAAGGGATCAATCGGCGATATCGCTCCTCACTTCACTATGAAACGTATGATCGATGACTATATCAGCCGTTTCTATGACAAAGAGGCAGCTCGTTCAAAACGTCTTTCAAAAGATGACTATGCACTTGCTAAACAAATCGTTGCATGGAAAGAACACATTGCTTCTCTTTGGGATGGCATCAAAGTTCTCGATGTTGTCAACTCAAATGTTGCGTCAACCGTTACAGGTACAAACTATGAAACTACTATTGTAATTGACACTAACGGCATTGGTCGTGATCTCCATGTTGAGCAGGTTGCTTACCGTGCCGAAAACGGTGAAGAAGTTCTCTCAAGCGTAGAACAGTTCAAGGTTGTTAAAGAAGAAGGTAACATCATCACCTACTCTCTTAAAGGTACAATCAAGAACGCCGGAGTCTTTAGATTTGGCTACCGCATTTATCCTTATAATGCAGAGTTGCCCCATCGTCAAGACTTTGCGTTTGTACGCTGGGCATAAATTTGTCCCCATTTCCATAACTATTCATATCATTCAATTCCGGTTAGGCTTGGACGTGATGTCCGGGCCTAATTTTTTATTAAAATAATTATCCGGATTTACGGCAAAATCATTAACTTTGTAACTAAAATTTACAAATAATGAACAATTCAGTAGCAACCGATACCCACCGCATTAGCCCCTCTCACTTTGTGAAGGTTATAATGCGCTTCAAAACCTCTCTTATCATTGGAATTGAGGGTGTGGTTTTGCTGATCTCACTTGTTGCCGGTTATTTGTTCAACTATATATTTTATTTTATTGGTGCAGCCATCATTCTTATTATTTGCCCGATAATCCTTTCATTTATTTACCTTAACTATGCTCTCTCTCCCGAGACGGCTATGTTGACGCGTCCCCATCGTATTGTTTTCAGTAGTGACAAAATTGAAATTGACTACCACAAGCATGACGATGAAAAAGAAGATGACTCGGACTATCTTCTGAAAAGTGCATCATTTCCCATTAATATTATTCATGCACATCTTGTCTCATCCGATATATTGATAACTTCCAACCTGAAACGAAACCATATAATTGCGGTCGTTCCATTTAAATCACTTACATCCATCCAAAATCTAAACTCGGTAATACAATTACTCAATATTACCCCCTCATATCATCCACAGTTATGATCATTACTGAAAAAATAGAAAATCACCAGGGTCCGACATTTTCATTTGAAGTTTTACCCCCGTTGAAAGGTAAAGGTATTGACAGCCTGTTTCATCGCATCGAAAAACTCATTGAATATGACCCTGCTTATATAAACATCACCACTCACCGCAGTGAAGTCGTATTCAAATCGACTGCTGATGGACTTTATCGAAAAGTATCAGAACGTTCGCGTCCCGGCACTGTTGCTGTGGCGGCGGCAATTCAAAACCGATACAGAATTGAAGCCGTTCCTCATCTTATTTGTTCGGGATATTCGCGACTTGAAACTGAATATGCGCTTATTGACTTGAACTTCCTCGGCATTACCAACCTTCTTCTCTTACGTGGAGACAAAGCTAAACACGACAGTCGATTCGTACCTAACGTTGACGGACACGCCCACGCCTCTGAGCTTCAATCTCAGGTTAATGCCTTTAACGATGGCTTGTTCATAGACGGAACGCCAATGGATGCACCTCTTTCAGTACCATTCTCATACGGGGTTGCCGCGTACCCCGAAAAACACGAGGAGTCGCCTAACATGGAACTCGACTTGATGTGGCTCAAAGCTAAAGTCGATGCCGGAGCTTCTTATGCTGTGACCCAGATGTTTTTTGACAACAATAAATATTTCAAATTTATAGAAATGGCTCGCAAGGCCGGAATCAATGTTCCTATCATTCCCGGCATCAAACCGATAACAAGTCTTGCTCAGCTCACCGTGCTACCCAAAGTGTTCAAAGTCGATTTTCCGTCACCACTCGCATCAGCACTTATGGCTTGTAAAACCGATGCCGAAGCTCGCGAAGTTGGTGTTGAATGGTGTATCGCCCAAGCTCGCGAACTCTATGAACACGGAGTAAAATCAATCCATTTCTACTCTCACAATGCCACCGATTCAGTCGAAAAAGTGGTAGCCAACATTTTTAAATAGTAATATAACAACCTATATACATGAGATTTGCCGATATTCCAGCCCATAAAGATGTTATCGATCGCATAAGACAAATTGTTGACAGCGATCGCATACCTCACGCTCTTTTACTACGTGGGCCCGAAGGCTCGGCAAAATTTGCATTGGCACGTGCAACCGCTCAATACATCCACTGCACCGGACGTCTGCAGCCCGGTGCCGACCCGACCGACTCGTGTGGAGTTTGCCATCAATGTATTCAGCATCAAACGCTTAACCACGTTGATACTCACTATAGTTTCCCGGTTGTGAAAAAGAAATCGGGGAGCAACCCGATTTCTGACGATTTCATTGAACAATGGCGCGAGTTCCTGACCGAATCACCGATGATGGACTTTGAAACATGGTGTAGCAAACTCGCATCTGCAGGTGCCTCGACTGCGGGCGTTTCTCCAATGTTTTACGTGAGCGAAAGTGATTCGCTTGCCGCAAAACTTGCAACCACCTCACGCTCAACACGCTACAAAATTGCGATGATGTGGCTACCCGAACGAATGAACGAAGCGTGTGCCAATAAAATGCTCAAGCTGCTCGAAGAACCTCAGCCTGAAACAATATTCATTATTACGTCAGATAATGCAACCGAGATTCTTCCGACCATCTACTCGCGTTGCCAGCCAATCGAAGTAAAGCGACTCGACAATAACTCTGTTGCCGAATGGATTGTCAACAATAAAAATGTCAATCCCGAAGATGCCCAGAAAGCTGCCGACATTTCGGCAGGCTCAATCAATGCAGCTCTTCGCCAACTTGACATTGCGGCATCGGGAAACGACTTTTTTGATCGATTTGTTTCACTGATGCGACTCGCCTATCAGCGTAAAATCATTGAGTTACGTTTATGGGCTCAAGATATTGCGGCACTCGGTCGTGACCGCCAGGTTGCCTTTATGAACTATTGTTGCCGATTGTTGCGTGAAAACTTCATTTATAATCTCAACATGCCCGACCTTAACGGCATGAACAGCAGCGAACGTGATTTTTCAAAAAATTTCGCCCGATTTATCAATGAGCGTAATGTATTGAAACTCAATCGTGTGTTTGAAGATGCATCGACCGATATTTCAGGTAATGGAAATGCTAAAATTATATTCTTTGACGTTGCCGTGCGTGTAATTCTCCTGCTTAAACAGTAACCTTAATTATTCTTCTTGGGATGGAACCTTTTCTGAAACAAATAGCAACTCTGTTTGCTAAAAAAGATAAAAATCTGATTGACACATGCTTTGTATTCCCCAATAAACGAAGCATTGCCTTTTTCACAGAGTATCTAAAAGAATTACTTCCCGAAAATACACTTATGCCCGAGATGACTGACATTGATTCATTGGTAATGTCAGTAACAAAATCGGTAGTAACGCCACGAATTGAGCAACTGTTTATTCTTTTCAACTGCTACACAAAGTTACGCAAACAAATATTCCCCGACACCGATGAATCAATAATCAGTTTTGACTCATTCATGACGTGGGGAGAGATGGTGCTGAATGACTTTAACGATGTTGACCGTTATCTCGTTGATACCATTCAGATTTTCCGCAACATCAAATATTTCAAGGAGATTGCAGCAAACTTTCTTACTGAAAATCAAGTTAATATCATTAACCGTTATTGGCGCGATGAGATTACATTTGACCCCGATGCACCGATGTGGCGACACGTCCCTCATGAGTCTAAAGATATTGATACAGTCCAGAACTTTTTCAGTATCTGGGTAATTCTCGACAAACTCTATCACGAATTCAACGCGCAACTCGATAAACAAGGGAAAACATACAGCGGAGCAGCCTATCGTCGTGCCGCCCAAATATTGAAAGAAAGTTTTCCTTCTGACATACTGCATTTTAAAAAATATATATTTGTCGGCTTCAATATTCTCTCAAAATCTGAGATTGAGATATTTAAAGCACTGCAAAAAGATGGCATCGCCGACTTTTACTGGGATAATGCATCACCAATTTTTGGAGATGCCTTACCCGACAATCTGTCATCAAACCCGGCTACACGCTATATAAAGGAATATGTCAAGCAATTCCCGACTATCGGCGAACCGCTCCCCTACCAGACTTTTGACAAGTGGCCCGAAATCAAGATTATCGGCGTACCGTCAAATATCGGTCAGGTAAAAAAAGCCGCACAGATTATAGATGAACTGCTTCCTGAATACAAGGATAAATTTGATGCGATTAAAGCACGAAAAACGGCAGTCGTACTCCCCGATGAAACACTATGCATTCCGTTGGTTAATTCTCTGTCAGATAAAGTTGAGAAGATCAACATAACGATGGGATACTCGGTCAAAAACAGTCCGGTTTCATCGCTGATGACAAACATAATTCGTCTGCAATCAAGAAGTCGATTCAATACCGGAGGTCTGTCATTTTATTTTGAGGATGTCATCGCCCTACTCTCTCATCCGGTGCTGAAAACATCCTATCCCGATAAATGCGACAACATCATCAAGCATATAAAGGACAATTCAATTTTCAACATATCAAAAACCGATCTCATCGAGCTTTTCCCCGAGATTGAACCATTCTTGATTGAGCCGACCGGCAATTTGACATCGCTCAAGCCGGTTAGACGAATGTTAGAGGCACTGAAAGAGCTCGCCAAAGAGGATAATCTTAGTAAAGCATTTGTTGTCAGCTACTTGTCGTCGCTTGATATTCTTGAAAAACATATCGACAAATACAATCTCGTCCTGACTCACGACACAGTCTATCAGCTGCTTCAACGTCTTGCCGGAGGAGAAGCTGTCCATTTCAAAGGCGAACCGCTCGAAGGAATTCAGATAATGGGACTTCTTGAAACCCGCGCACTCGACTTTGAGAATCTTATACTTCTCTCAATGAATGAAAAAGTGTTTCCCAAAACGACTACTATTCATTCGTTTATTCCTGCCGACATGAGAATTGCCTACGAGATGTCAACAGTCGATCATCAGGAAAGTATTTTTGCCTATTATTTCTACCGACTGTTAACCCGCTGCAACAAAGTATTCTTGATTTATGACACTCGTGGAGGTAACAATTCGGCTGAGATGTCGCGCTATATCTATCAGCTAATTTATGCGTTCCCCTCGCTTAAACCCGAAATCGAAGAAAACGCATATAAACTCACAGCCTCAGCCCCGCGAGAAATAGAGGTTAGAAAAACGCCTGAAATAATGGAAAAGCTCAACCTTTTCCGCACCGATGGCAGCGAGAAATATTTGTCGGCGTCGTCTATCAATACATATATAAACTGTCCACTTCAATTTTATCTTAAAAATATTGGAGGATTTGCCGAAGAAGAAGACCTCGTCAACTATATTGATGACAGCCATTTCGGAACAATCATTCACGATGTTTTTGAAAAATTATATCTTGAAGAAAGTAACAAAAGTGGTAATAACCGGTTTGATGCCATCCGTATAAATCAAATCAAAAATACGAAAGAACATCTGATTGAACACCTCGTTGTTTGCGCTTTCAAAGAACATTATTTAAAGCAGAACCCCGAGAATTTCCAATCTGAAGGATACAAAACATCTATCTTACCCGGTGAAGTAGGACTCCTTGCCAAAATAGTCCTCAAATATATTCTCAAGATTTTGCAATCTGAAGCTGACTGGAAAGATGCTGAATATTTCAACTTTAAAGGAGCTGAACAACTGATTAAAGGCCATGTCAAGTTCACCAACAAAGTTTCATTGAATATAAAGGGTTACATTGACCGCGTTGACGAAATAATGCTACCTCAACATCATCAAACACCGGTTTTGCGTCTTGTCGATTATAAGACCGGAAACGAGATGACCAAAATCACCGGGATTGAGGATATGTTTACGCTTAACTCAAATGCTAAACGTGCAAAAGGCATGTTGCAGCTGATGATTTACTGCAACGCGTACGCCATACTGAACAAGTATAACAAGCCGATTATTCCGCTCATCTTCAATTTTAATGAGATGATCAAAAACGGTATTGATCTTATGTCAAACAACAAACAACCGATATCTAATTATCAAGATATTAATGATGAGTTTATCGAAAAGTTTGAAGAAGTTATACTGGAAATGTTCAATCCTGACGAACCATTCAGACAAGCCGAGAATAAAGATCACGCCTGCCACTACTGCGATTTTAAAGGCATCTGCGATATAGCAACCAAGAAATCATACTGACAAATGCTCTATATCCACATTCCTTTTTGTCACTCAAAATGTGCATACTGCGACTTCTATTCATCGGCACGTCGGCCTGTTGACGCTGATGATTATATAGACGCATTAATTACGGAATTTAAACTGAGATATAGCGAAATATCAAACTATCCGACAATTTACATCGGTGGCGGAACACCTTCATCTCTCAATGATATTCAAATTGAACGACTCGTCAAAGCAATCGGTGAGTTGATAAATATCAATGAACTGAAGGAATTTACCATTGAGATGAACCCCGAAGATGTTACGTCCGATCGACTTCGCTTCTATAAATCGTTGGGAATCAACCGTGTCAGTATGGGTATTCAATCGTTTAACGATGCAGAACTAAAACGGGTTGGTCGTCGCCATTCATCTGAACAGGCATTTAAAGCTGTCTCAGCAATTAAAAACTCCGGTCTAATTTTCAGCTGCGACCTCATTTATGGTTTACCTGAACAAACGCCTGAATCCTGGAAAGACTCACTCAACAAACTATTATCATTTGAGCCTCACCACTTTTCAGCCTATCTTCTTAGTTATGAAGAAGGTACAGCCCTATGGCGTATGCGTGAAAAGGGACTCATTACCGAAGCTGACGAAGATACCGTCTATACATATTATAATATACTGACCGAGACTGTCAGTCAACATGGCTATGACCACTACGAAATATCAAATTTCGCACGTCCCGATTTTCACGCCATCCATAATTCAGGCTACTGGGACGGTCAACCATACGTTGGACTGGGAGCTTCAGCCCATAGTTTTGATGGAAAAGCAAGACGATATAATCCATCAGATGCTGCCGAATATGTCAATGCACTCAAATCGGGCAAACTTTATGTTGAAATAGAGGACGAGAACGAAGTTGACCACACCAATGACTGCATAATCACCCGACTTCGCACTAACCAAGGCTTGTCAATTAATGATATTCCAACACGTTTCCAATCAGAATTTAAAACTCAAGCCACTCCCCTCGTCAACAGCGGTCAGCTTACTTTTAATCCCAATCAAAACCGATATTACATTCCTGAGCAAAACTGGCTCAAAGCAGATGCCATAATGCGCGAACTGCTTATAATATAGTCGTGCATTGTTTCAGTGCGTGACGCAAATTAGATCGCATGGTTGTAGTGAATCGACTGATGTTGCTGTAGCGTTGACCGGTAGTAAAACAATTGGATAGAGTGTGTTCGAGCGATTCAAGAGTTACGCCTTTGGGCAGTATTGAGGTGAGTTGAGTGTCGCCGGTAGCAATGAGATATTTAATGAAGCCTTCGATGATGAACATTTCGGGATGGGCTGCGTAGTCGATTGATTTAAACATGTTTTGAGTGGTAGCAGTTACTTCGGTTTGGGGAGTTTCTGTGTCGCTTTGTTCTGCTTCTTGTTGGGCTTGCATTTCTCTTTCTCGGGCTTCGCGTTCGGCAATTGCTTTTTTAGCTTCACGGCGTTTGCGCATACGTTCGCGACGCTCGGCATCGAGTGCCACTTCGTCGGCAATCGTGCGCATAAAAGATCTGACATCTTCACCCATAAAACATGGAGGTGTCATGCGACCATGAAAGAGGAAGTCATAAAGTGCGATAATACATTTTTCGCGTTGAACACGGTGCATATTGTCAAGACGTTTAACCCAAGATTTTTTGAATACGATTTTTTCCATAGGATATAAATTTTGATAAAGATTTGATGATTAAATTTTCATGGTGCAAAGTTACGTTTGAAAGACGTCAGTTTTTCGTAAAAAGGTGACATCCTGAGGCATATTGATAATCAGTTGGTTATAGATATACGGGCGCACGAGCCGCACGCATCTACACGCACCTACACGCACCTAACATGCTTATTGACAAAGACGTTCAGCTCGTACATCCACAGTGTCTGGTAGGTGTTCCCAAATTAAGTTCATCAGTCGTCAATGGTGTAAAAGTATAGCGACTATAAAAAAACAAAGGCAAGCAGTTAATAATTAACTACTTGCCTTTTACCTTGTGTCCGAAATGAGAACACAAATATTAAATTAGGATAAATTCAAACACAAAAGATTAAATCGACAGAATCATTATATATACCATTGAATTTCAGATTATTATTAAAGATTATAAAGATATTTAAATCACAATAAATTTTAAGTTGATTTATCTAATTTCACTTTTGGTTGACACGGCGTTGACACAAAAGTATTGTATATTTCATGCGTTATAACTATATTTGCAGTATAAATTTTAAAACACTAATGGCTACACTTACACGCAACATTACAAAAGGCACTAACCCTATAGGTAAAGCCGAGATTTTACTTCGCCTATCTGTTTCACGCAATCTTGTAGTACGTCTTAAAACAGGACTATGGATTGACCGTGCCAGATTTAATAAAGGTTGCTTTTCGTTCCCAAAAGATTCATCTTCGAGAGCTGCAATTCGCTCAATAGAAGAAAAACTTATTGATATTGAAAGGTTTCTTATTAATCTATGTGAACAAACTCCCAACAACATACTCAATAAAGAATACTTACTGGCACAGTATAATCTATTTCTCCACCCAGCACCCGAAAAAGAGCAACAAACGCACCAAGAACCAAATTTCTTTGATATTTTTGAGGATTATATTGAGAAAAAGAATAGTTCAAAGTGGCGAATAAAACATCAGCGCGTATTAAAACGGGCACTTATGCGATATGAATTATATGTCAGAGCGAATGGATATTCGAGATATAAAATAAAACTAAATGAATTTACAGTTGATGATATAAACGGCTTTGAGAAATTTCTACGGTCTGAGCATCTGATTTATGAGAAATATCCGGAAATATATGACGTTATTCCTGCAGATACTCACACCAACAGAAAAAAGCCTCGCCCTCACCCCAAAGGAGATAATACTATTATATGTATGTTTAGTATATTGAGAGCTTTTTATCGCTGGTGCCGTGAGCAGGAACTAACCAACAACAACCCATTTATCAAATACAATGGTAAAACAACTGAAGTTTATGGCACCCCATACTACATTACAATCGAAGAACGTGACCAAATTGCAGGTTTTGATTTATCGGTACACCCGTCATTAGAAATTCAGCGGGACATTTTCATATTTCAATGCCTCATTGGATGCCGTGTTTCAGACCTCTTAGCGATGACCCCCGATAGTATTATCAACAATGCCATTGAATATATGCCCAAAAAGACGAAAGGCGAACGCCCGCAAGTCGTTAGGGTTCCTTTGAATAGTAGAGCCCAAGCATTGATTGAAAAGTATGCATATCGGAAGGATTTAAATGGGAAACTTTTCCCTTTTATCAGCTCCCAGAAATATAACATCGCAATTAAGCGTATATTCACATTATGCGGTGTAACAAGAATGGTTACAGTTCTCAATCCAACGACAAGAGAAGAAGAGAAACGACCTTTAAACGAACTCGCGAGTAGTCACCTTGCCCGACGCACCTTTATCGGTAACCTCTACAAGAAAGTAAAAGATCCAAATCTTGTTGGTTCGCTCAGTGGTCATAAAGAAGGAAGCAAAGCTTTTGCTCGATACCGCGACATCGATGAAGACATAAAGAAAGAACTTGTTAGTCTCCTCGACTGATATATTTTGTAAAAATGTCAAATAATCCTACGAATATTGGTTTAATTGATTAATTTTGCATTATGAAACAACTTTCATTGAAAAACCTCCTCGATAAACTCGTTTCACTACCCAAAGAAACTGAATGGGTCGAGTTCAAACATAATTTCCACTCTGAAGATGAGATTGGGCAAAGATTGTCCGCTCTCTCCAATAGTGCCGCTCTTTTAAACGAACCATTCGGTTATCTTGTGTTTGGAATTGAAGATGAAACTCATTCAATTCTTGGAACTACATTCAAAGCAAAGCATTATAAAAAAGGCAATGAAGAACTTGAAATGTGGTTGCTTAATCGACTGAATCCAAGAATCGATATCGAGTGCTTTGAGTTTGACTATGAGGATAAACATATCTCCATGTATCGTATTCCGGCAGCCACGGAGCGTCCGGTTACATTCCTACATACTGCGTATATCCGTATCGGAACTTTAACTAAACCGCTAATCGGCTATCCAGAGAAAGAGGCAAAACTATGGAAGAGAAATGGCAATAAATTCTTAGACAAGACTGTCGTTAAAGAATGTGCCACTCCGACAGATGTAATCAGACAGCTCAGTGCTGAGACATATTTTGATCGAATGAAGATACCAATGCCTCAAACAACAGATGGTATCATTGAACGCTTCATATCTGAAAAATTCATCGTTTCCTTAATTACAGGATATGGAATTACAGAACTTGGAGCCATACTCCTGGCAAAAGATTTAAGAGATTTTGATAATCTTCATCGAAAGTCTGTTAGAGTAATAGTATATAAAGGTAAAAATAAAGTTGAAACAATCCGTGAACAGACCTTTGAACAGGGATACGCTGTATGCTTCCCAATGCTGATAGATTGGGTAAACGGTCAGCTTCCGGCAAATGAAGAAATTGGTAAAGCTTTACGCAAAGATGTAAGAATGTATCCCGAGATAGCTATCAGAGAGATTTCAGCTAATATGATTATTCATCAGGATTTTCAGTTCTTGGTTTTCCCATGATTGAAATATACTCTGATCGCGTGGAAATATCTTCTCCCGGACAACCTCTTATAAATCCGGCACGCTTCATTGATGAATATCAATCTAGAAATGAGGAATTAGCTGACGTTATGCGTCGCATGGGATTCTGTGAAGAAAAAGGAAGTGGTATGGATAAAGCTCTTGCTGCCATTGAAAAATACCAACTACCACCCATCAAGTATAGAATATCAGACATCCGCACAACAATTATCCTGTTAGCGTACAAAAAATGGTCTGAAATTTCTAAAGAAGAGCGTGTTCAAGCGTGTTATCAGCACGCTTGTCTAAAATATCTTTCAAATGAGATGCTTACGAACAAGTCTTTACGCGAGAGACTTGGTGTAGATGAAAAGAATTATCCTGCTGTATCTCTAATTATCAAGGAAGCTCTATCACAGGGGTTAATAAAGATTGGGACTCCTGATGGGACTAACCGACGAGACATTGCTTATATACCTAGCTGGGGATGATTCATGTAATTTCATGTAATGAAGTAAATGATATTTCACCTTTTAGACTGTATCCTAATATCTATATAGCTTATTTTCAGGGTAATTATCGATTATAACTCATGTAGTAGTCATGTAACTGGCATATACTCCCGAAATAGAATCTTTCATAATATTGTCTTATCAAAAATAGTTTAATTCGTAAGAAATCCGCATAATGAATAATTCTTTGAAAATCTATGGCAAAAAACTTTTCTCTTTTGCAAAGAGGAATTATTGCAATTATAAGAAACCGTGGATAAATTCACTTTTGGCTGTATTCCTTGTTTATGTCACATTTATGGCTTTTAGGTCAGGCATAATTGAATGGAGTAATGCTCATATATTTCCTCTATTAAAGATGGAAAGGAATGGTTGGTCTGATTCTCTTTTGTGTGTGGTCGCTTTGGTTTGTGGATATTACAGTTATTTCAAGACTCCCCAAGTCATAGGTACAGGATGGCTTTCGATAATGCTTTCTGGATGGTTATTGATGGTATTATTCTGAAAATATGATCAGGATTGGAGTGGAGTTTATCTTTTTGATTGCCATTGGCTATCGTATGTCTCCGTATTATTGTTTTCATTGACAATTCCCTGGATATCAAAATATTCATATTATCTTTGCGAAATAAAACGTATAAAAAAACAATGCGGCCAGACCAATGATACAACGCAAAGTGGTTTTCGACCAATAAATGACACTGCCTTAAAGAGCGCATCCGAAGATGCTTTCGGATGGTCAGATCATGTAAAGGGGTTAATGCGTGATACCCTTCAGTCTAGTAATGCAACATCCGTAAGCGTTGCTATAACAGGCAAATGGGGAGCTGGAAAAACATCATATCTTACATTATTGAAAGAGGAACTCAAAAATAGATGTGATGAGTTTATTATAATTGAGTTTAATCCAAGGAGATCCGCGTCGGCTTCTACCATACAAAATGATTTTTTATGCCAGCTCAGAGGTAAGTTATCAGATTACGATTCCTCGATAGGAGGTTATATATCTAAATATATTGAGGCTCTGAATATCATAGACGAAAAGAGCCTATTTCCTAAATTGATTTCACTAACAGGTATAGACAAACCGGAGCACTATAAGAAATCAATAGAAGAAGTAATTAAGTCTACCGGAAAGACCCTTATTGTGCTTATTGATGACCTTGATCGATTGACGGGTGTCGAAATTATGGAGGTTCTAAAGTTGGTAAATCTGAATGTTAACTTTGAACATTCTATTTTTATCAGTGCATTTGATAAGGATTATGTAGAGAAGGCACTCTCCGCCATAATTATTAATCGTGAAGCTGTTTCCGATGAGTCATCAAGTATTAGAAATTATACTGACAAATATTTTACCTTCGAACGGCCATTGCCCAGCGTAAAGCCTCATAAGCTAATTCAGTATCTATTATACGAACTAATTAAGTCAGACAACAATACAGAGGATGCTCTTGATTCAAACCAAAGTATTATATCCTTTCTGTCTTCCAATCTTTCACTTATATATCATTGCATCCCAACAATCCGAGATGTTAAACGATTTGTGAACCTATTAATGCCGGCTTATCAGCTAAGAAAGAATGATGTGACATTCGATGATTTCTTTCTTTTGTGTTTACTTCAATATGGCTTTCCAGAAACTTACGAAAAGATAAGATGTAGAGAAATAGTTGATACCAATATCCTTGACAATACATCTCAGGTATTCCGTCTTGACGCTTCTGAATCCGTTCCTGGACACAAGATTGTGAGTATGCTTTTTGAAAAATATAGTAAAGATTCTGCCTACTCGTTAAATCGGAAACATTTTAAGTCTATTCGGCATCAAAAAGCATTTCCATTATATTTCTATGAGTATGATGAGTCTTCAATTTGTTTTAAGGATTATCTTGAAATAGCAAATCCAAATGTCTCCATGGAAGAGGCAAAGGAGAAACTCAAAAAACTTACAAATACGGGTAGTGATACATATTCAATTATGGACCTAATCTATGATGACGCTGTAAGGATGACTTATGTCAACAAAGATTCACACAGAAGGAGTATAGAACTGAGAGTTTCTTTGGCAGATATAAGAAACGATATTACAGTTGGCAATCTTCTGTTTATGATAAATATAATGCCAGGAAAAGACTTTCTTATTAAACTTGGATTTGGAGAAGGAGACTCAGGTAAAACTGCATATAGAAAATGGCTTTATGACTTGATAAAGAACCTTGCGCCATCTAATGGTTCCCAGCGTCTTGTTCAATTTATGACTTATACGATTAATGGACCTCAAGAAGAGGCCCTTTCAAGAGATAAAGTATTAGAATTAATAAGGCATCATATGAATAGTCTTGCAAATCTTGAGGAAGTGCGAAATATTGATGCTAACCTATTCTTTCAATATCTAATATCTTCTGGAGTCAGAGAGGATGATACAATATTAAAATTAGATTCAGATTGTTTCAATATATTCAGAAGTGTATTAGAGAGAAGTCCAGAACATTTCTACTTCATATTCTTCAATAGTTTCACAAATCCGAATAATAATTACTATAAAGTCTCGACTAATCTCAATGAAACGGCTTATATTGTGAACAACAATAATATATATCAAAATTTGGCAAATGTTTTACAAGGAAAATCAGACATAACATCGAAAGCTATTGTGCATTTTTATAATAACTATTATTCAAAAGGAGTGAACGAGTGGAAAATTGAATACCCCAAGGGATTCAATCCTGGAGATTATAAATCTAACCATGATTTAATGAAAGCTCTTTTCGAGCATGTATTGGAGTAAGAAAAAAGTATAGTTATACCCTAAGTTATACAAATATGTTCAGTGGCAATCGTCAATCTAAAACAATATTAAATAACTATAGGAATTATCGGAAAATTTTTACAAAAATTAACCGCCAAAAGTTAATGGGCTCAACTTAACTTTTGGCGGTTTCTCATTACTAAGATTTTGGCAATTTGTCACTCAGCAAGTTTTGCTTTTAGCGCATCAATCTCTTTTTTCTGCTGAATAACATACAAATTGAGTTCTTCTATTTTTTGGAGAAGTATCTTGGTCATTTCTACTTGAGAATAGCCATCTCGTGCGACCTCGGCAGCCGAAGGAACGCTTGGTAGATGGCCGTTCTCGTTAATGAAGTTTTCTACCTCATCAAGACTTTGAAGTTTATAGTCAGGACTGAATACAAAATCAGCCCAAGATGAGACTGGTGCTATTGAGTAATCTTCGGATAAAATCCCCTTCTCAACGAATAGTCCATAATTAGATTTTAAAGTCTGAGGAATTGTCGATATTCTATTATCACTTACACCAATATAAACATTTTTAGTGCTGTTTTCAATTGTGATAGCATTTCCAGAATTTACACCTAATTTTAGATTTACATCAGAACGAGTCCCAATCCACGCACTTTGTTGGTTAGCCTCAACTCCAATTGAAATAGTTCTGCCATTTCCGACTAAATCAAGCCTGTTTTGAATCTGGGTTCTCTGATCATTTACTTGAAAAAGAAACGGTTGAGCAGTTGTTCCAATATTCACAGCCGAACGCCCTTCTATGTCTAACATTGTGCCGGCTATTCTAAAACGACCTTGCATTGTGCCTTGATTGCGCAGTTCAATCGATTGGCTATATCCGGGGAATGGACTATTAAATGTTGCAACACCTCCAATAGTTAATCGTAATAAATCAGATGGGAGTCGGTCTGTTTTATTGACACTTGTAGCGAATATAACAGCATCGTTATATGTTGACGGGGTTGAAGCATCATCGTTCATCCACATCAAATAGCTTTTACTACTTTTAGCCATATCATAATTAGCCAATTCAAAGTAATCTGGAAAAGTTTGACTAAAAGCAGGCATTACAAAACTAGCTAGTATGACTGCAACGCAAGATCTAAGAAAATTTTTCATATTTATATTATTTTAGTTAAATTATCAATTCCAAAAGTCATTAATTCCGTCAGGTAATGTTGGCGCAAATTGCACCTTATGAATAGTACCAGTAAATTTCGATGTGCCATTTGCATCCTTACTTCCGATGCTTAGTTTGTTCATGCTGGGAATGAAAGATGTAAATTCCAAGAATGCAAAACACTGAGCATTGGCTCTATCAGAATCAGTTATAGCCCCTTCTGCGTGTTTCCAATCCCATAAAATTGGCTGAGGAATTATTTTGTTTAAATTAATCTCAGGACAAGAGACTCTAAATACTGTAACCTGATCTGTTATATTTTTGCCGTATTTTCTATATCGAGGTAGAACTGATTCTACAGAAATACTAACTTGTTTACCACTAAAGGATGTACCTTCAGGAGGTGTTACAGTCATCTGAGCAAATGGTATACCATCTTTAGTTAATGTATATACAAGATTACCGTTTGAATCATAAATAATATTCATATTATTATTGTTGTTAGCATCGCCATACACATTAACTAATACTTGTTCACCTCCTTGATTTCCTACGGTTGCATTTATAGCTAAAGTTCCAGTTACCATGTTTACTGGGGGAGTCTCATTTGGAGCTAATTTAATATTAGAAAAATCTTGTGTAAAGAACTCTCCGGGAGTATTCTGAGAATGCGTCCATATGTTTTTAGGCTGATATAGGTTGGTAGTTTGTATATCAAGCGGACATAAAGCCTCTTGTTTTGTCATCTCAAACTTCAAACTATATAGAGTACCATTTTTCATTTTTGTTTCAAGCATGACCGGTATTGGATCCATTTTGCTCATTGATATTATCTTATTCGGATTTGATTTTGACAAATCGCTAAAATACTTTATAAGATAGTATTTTGTCGATGCATCTTTTCCTCCAGATATAAAACCAACAGATTCATACTCATTGGAAGGAGTCGTTGTTCCTTTCTTAGGCGCACCTAAAACAGCTGTTAAAAGTTGTCCTTTAGATGAGCCATTAAGAGCATAGACTAATACTGCAGCATAGCTATTCATATTATTTATATTTTTACCAGTCGGATCTTCCGTAACACTTGAAAGTATTTTTGGAGAGCATCCTGAACCTAAGTATAACGCATTGTATAAAGAATAAGAAGGACCAGCTTTCCTAGAGATTAACTCTTCAGTCATAGGAGAAGTAATAGACTTTGCCGTTTGATTTGCTTGAAGTCCAGCCCATGCACCACGTCTACCAAAAGCCAATGATACACCGGGATTTCTTCCTGATACATGACGTTGGTTAGATGCTGCATAGAAGTAGTATAAGTCGTCACGATCACTACTGTACTTCGTATTGTTCACAGGAATAGCAGCATTTATACATCCGTAATCATCACTATTAGGATCTGTTCCATTATCAATAAATGGCACTCCCGGTTTCAGATAACGCCAGTGAAAACCATCATTAGAAATTGCTAACTCTGTGCGCTGCTTGGCAGCAACATCAGGATCACCTTCTGTTCCAAACATTGTAACTAGTCCATACCAAATATCATCTTCAAACCCATGCATTTGGAATGGTTGCATGCTATATGGTTCCCATTGCGGTGTAGACATGTCCAACGCAACATTAAGTGATACATGCTGAGAAACAAAACTATTACCTATAGGAGTAATTGTTTCTCTTCTATATCTTTTCCTTGCATCAGGTCTAAACGGGAGTGTTTCACCCGGTTTTACATACGATCTTTTCGCATTAACACGAGATACGAAAGAATAGTTACCTGATTCATTTAATATACCCATATGAGTATCACCATTAATAAAGTCAAAGGTGAAATTTACCTGATGTGAAAGTCTATTAATACTCATGGTTTTAAATCCCGAAAGAATACCTTGAGAGTCAAAAGACTTATTCATCTCATAAGCGGAAATAATCTGATTATGTGATTCTCTCTGTGGAAGATAAATAAGTTTAATACCATTTTTAGAAACGTCATATTGGTCATATATACCCATACTCTCAATGTCTACAGCAACGATATTCGTTGGTTGAACTTGTCCAGTCATTGTATCAACAATTTTTTCGTCAGCTGTTTGTCCTGCGGCATTATACCAGAATAAACCGGCATCTGGTCTTGTCCAATTAGGTTTGGTATATGATGATGTATTATTGGTATAAACCAATGCACCGACTTTGGATGGTGGCTTTGATGCAAAGGCAATAAAACTAGACATATATATTGAAACATATCCATATTCTGACACTATAGCATTGGGCATGCCATTTTCCAATCTTGATTCCCACGGATATTTTTGGGGATCAGGAGATATAATGTTTGCTCCATTATTGTACTTTGTTGGACAATTCAAATAAACATCATTAGTCTCATAACTAAATAGTGCCGGATTTACAGCAGAATACTTTTTTGAGTATGCTTCCAATAAATCGTCTTCTGAGGAAAGTACACTTACTGAGTCCTGTAAATTCGTAGATGCTGTTTGGGCATAGCTTGATCCTACGAAAAACAACCCTGATAAATAAAGCACGATTTGCCGATGACTTAAAAATTGAGCTATCATACGTTTTGGTTATTAAATTAATTTACTTTAATAGCACAAAGATAATTTATTTTATTTTAATTATACAATATTTTCATAAATTATTTTACGATTTTCTCTATATAAGAGTTTAAAATCAAAGATTCCACTCGTTTATTCATGAGTATTTTATAAATAAATGAGTAGATAATAAAA
>JAIDRE010000119.1 GCA_029061925.1 Muribaculaceae bacterium
ATATTATAATGAGCGCAAAAGCAACAGACAAGGTTACAATTCAAGGCATCGCCGGATGTTTTCATGACGCTGCCGCCCGATATTATTTCAATGATCGCGAAATAGAAACAGTTCCTTTCGATTCGTTTCCCCACATGTTTGAGGCGATGGCTGGTGACGCCTCTTTGCTTGGCATCTGTGCAATAGAAAACACAATTGCAGGTAGCATTCTTCCCAATCATGAGCTTTTGCGTCAAAGCAATTTAACAATCATCGGGGAATATAAGATGAGAATTTCGCATGTACTCTGCGCTCTCCCCGGTCAGAAAATTGAAGAGATCACCGAAGTCAACTCTCATCCTATGGCATTGATGCAGTGTGAGGCGTTTTTAAGAACGCAACCCCAGATGAAGATTATCGAGAAATTTGATACAGCCGGTAGCGCAATGGAGATTATGCGTGATAAACTGAAAGGTCATGCGGCTGTCTGTGGCGAATATGCAGCAAAACTTTATGGTCTCGACATTCTCGCCGAAGGAATCGAGACAAACAAGCGTAACTTCACACGTTTCCTTGTATTAGCCGACCCGCTCAAAGCTGCTGAGATGAAACCGCGCGACGAACAGCTTGATAAAGCGTCAATTATGTTTACTCTCCCCCACTCTAACGGAGCTTTGTCAAAGATTCTCACAATATTTTCTTTCTACGATCTGAATCTCTCAAAGATACAATCACTCCCGATTATAGGACGCGAATGGGAATACAGATTCTATGTCGATTTAACTTTTGACAGTTTTGTACGTTATCGTCAAGCTCTCGATGCAGTACGTCCCCTTTTAAATGATTTCAAAATACTTGGTGAATATGTCGAATTCAAATCCTAAACCAATTGTACCCGCCGAACGTGTAAATTCGGTTAAAGAATACTACTTCTCTACTAAGTTAAAAGAAGTAGCAAAACTCAACGCTGAAGGGAAAGATATTATATCTCTCGGCATTGGAGGTCCTGACCGAATGCCTGACAGTTCGGTTATCGAAACACTTGCCTCTGAAGCATCATCAGCTACAAACCACTCATATCAACCTTATGTCGGCATTCCGCAATTGCGTGAAGCCTTTGCCAAATGGTATAAAACCTGGTATGACGTTACACTCAATCCTGCAACAGAAATTCAACCACTTATCGGTTCTAAGGAAGGTATTCTTCATGTTTCAATGGCATTCTTAAACAAAGGTGACGGTGTTCTTGTACCCAATCCCGGATATCCGACATATACATCTGTTAGCCGTCTGCTCGAAGCTGAGATATTCAACTATGATCTCAAACCCGAAAACGGTTGGATGCCTGATTTTGACGAACTTGAAAAACTTCCGCTCGACAAAATCAAACTTATGTGGATTAACTACCCACACATGCCAACTGGAACTCCCGCATCACTCGACTTACTGAAAAAAATCGTAGATTTCGGACGCCGCCACGGTATCGTAATAGCCCACGACAACCCTTATAGCTTTATACTTAACCCGCAACCGCTAAGCATTTTCCAAGTTGAAGGCGCAAAGGATATTGCAATTGAGATGAACTCTCTTTCAAAAAGTCACAATATGGCAGGTTGGCGTATCGCAATGCTCGCTTCCAATCCCACTTTTGTCAGCTGGGTTCTTAAAGTTAAATCAAATATCGACTCAGGTCAGTTTAAACCGATGATGCTCGCGGCTGTCAAAGCGCTCGAACTACCCCAAAAATGGTACGACGAATTGAATAGCGTCTATGCGTCACGCCGAAAAATTGCCGAAAAGATAATGACCAAACTCGGATGCACATTCGACCCAACGCAACAAGGTTTATTCCTTTGGGGGCGCATTCCCGACTCGGAAGAATCATCAGAAGCAATGGCTGATAGAATATTATACAACAACCGAGTTTTTATAACCCCGGGATTTATTTTCGGTTCAAACGGAGACCGATATATACGCATCTCGCTATGTGCGACCGAAGAAAAGCTAAAAGAAGCTCTTGAAAGAATTTAAATAAAGTAAAACTTAATAAAACCATACAAATATGTTTGATTTAAAACCATTTTTCGATGATATAAATCCGAACGAACCTCTTATCATTGCCGGTCCGTGCAGTGCTGAAACCGAGGAACAAGTCCTTTCAACCGCACATCAACTTGCAGCTAAAGGCATCAAAGTTTTCCGAGCCGGTATCTGGAAACCACGTACAAAACCGGGGGGCTTTGAAGGTATTGGAGCCGAAGGACTTGAATGGCTCAAAAAAGTTAAAGCTGAAACCGGAATGAAGGTCGCAACCGAGGTTGCAAATCACGAACACGTTCGCCAGGCACTCGAAGCCGGAGTCGATCTTATTTGGATTGGTGCACGAACATCAGCCAACCCGTTTGCGATGCAAGAAATCGCCGATACTCTTGCCGAAATGAAACGTGACATACCCATTCTTGTTAAAAACCCGGTTAACCCCGATCTCGAACTTTGGATTGGTGCTATTCAACGAATTTATAATGCCGGATTTCATCGCTTAGGTGCTATCCACCGTGGTTTTAGCTCGTATGGCAAACATCTGTACCGCAACCTGCCTCAGTGGCATATTCCCAGTGAATTGCGTCGTCGTATTCCCGAATTGCCGATTATCTGCGACCCAAGTCATATCGGTGGTAAGCGTGAGCTTGTTGCTCCCATTGCTCAACAGGCATATGATATGGGCTTTGACGGACTTATCATTGAATCGCACTGCGATCCAGACTGTGCATGGAGCGATAAAGACCAACAGGTTACTCCTGATATTCTCAATGTTATTCTCAACACACTTGTTGTTCGCGATGAGAAAATCACGACTGAAAATCTCGCAATGCTTCGTCAACAGATTGATGAAGCTGACAACGAGCTACTCGAAATTCTCAGCAAGCGTATGAGGATTTGTCGCGAGATTGGTCAGTACAAAAAAGAACATGGTATGACCGTACTCCAGTCAAATCGTTACGATGAAATTATGCAGTCTCGTGTCAAACTTGCCGAAGAAATGGGCATGAGCGGAGATTTTATGAAAGTTGTCCTCATTTCAATCCACGAGGAGTCTGTTAGACAACAGCTCGAAATTTTCAACAATAAAGGCTGATTACAATGAAAATTCTTATTCTTGGAGCCGGTAAAATGGGATCATTCTTCTGCGACCTATTGTCTTTTGACCATGAGGTTGCGGTATTTGACCCCGATCCACAACGACTCAAATATACATTCAACTGCTATCGTTTTTCATCACTTGATGAAATCAAGGAGTTTAATCCTGAATTAGTATTAAACTGTGCTACTGTTAAATACACAATTGATGCATTTAAATTTGTTATTCCCGTTTTAAACAAAACCACAATCCTAAGCGATATTGCATCAGTAAAAACCGGACTGCCGGAATTTTATGCACAAGCAGGTTTTAAGTTTGTGTCAACTCACCCGATGTTTGGTCCGACATTCGCATCTCTCAGCAATCTGGCTCAGGAAAATGCAATTATCATTGCTGAGAGCGATCATCTTGGCAAGGTATTTTTCCGAGATCTGTATAACTCGCTTAAATTGCACATCGAGGAATACACCTTTGAGCAGCACGACGAGACAATCGCCTACTCACTCTCTATTCCGTTTGCATCAACACTCGTATTCGGTTCTATTATGAAGCATCAGAATGCTCCGGGAACAACTTTCAAGCGTCATATGGCTATTGCACACGGACTAATGTCGGAAGATGACTATCTGTTGAGTGAGATTTTATTTAATCCCCATACATCAGGTCAACTTGACAATATTATGGAGAAACTTGCCGAACTGAAATCAATCATTGACTCACGCGATAGTGTAGAAATGAAAAAATTCCTTGACCGCGTACGCGATAACCTGCGCTGACATAAACATTAGATAACACTTGTTTGTTGTAATTTCAGCAAACAAAGTTGTAATCACACCAAATATTTGAGCGACCACAACTTTTTTGGTCGCTCTTTTTTTAATTTAACTAAAATATGGATGTGAATTAAACTTTTATATGTTAATTTTGTCAAACATTAAAAACAACATAAAATGAAAAAGATATATCCTGCCATATTACTTGCATCTGTAATGGTATTCCCATCATGTTCAGTTATGCAAAAAATGTTTTTAGGTAAAGAACGTAAGTCTGACACTACGATTGAAAAACCACAGCAATCAACTGAGTCAGAACAACAAATCGCTGATGTTATGTCACAACCTCAAAAAGAAGAACCGAAGACCAAAAGTCATAAACCCTTAAAAGCTCAGATTGAGCAAGCCGAAAAAACAGCAGTTAATCACCCTATAAAAGTTGATCACGAAGCTGAAAATCGCGTTGACCTCAATATGACCCAAGCGCTTAACGGCGAATGGACTATTCAGGAAGTTAATGGTGAAAAAGTTTCGGGAGATGAACGTCCCTACATTAACTTCGAATCAGCAACCGGCAGATTTTATGGCTCTAACGGATGTAATATCATAAATGGTGATTTCACTGTTAAAGCAGGTAATAAGATTGAATTTGCTAACCTGATTTCAACAAT
>JAIDRE010000012.1 GCA_029061925.1 Muribaculaceae bacterium
ACATATATGTAAAACTTTTTTCTTAACTTTGCGTTGTAAATCCATACAGTAATTAATATGAGCGAGGTAGAACTTCGCCTTTTGGACCAAACTATTATCTATGATGAATTAAATGAATTTGAGAAATATAAAATTCCCCTCAAAATCGTGGTGGATAATGAGGGGAAGGTTATGGGGGAGGATGTTTTTAAAATTTGTCGGCGAGGGCAGCGGCTTGAGCACATCCATCGGTTTTGTTGATGTCCCCCTCGTTAAACACGCCGGGAACAAGAACTTCGCCAACGATTTCCCATTTGAGTAAATCGGCAGTGCGTTTCATCGGGATTGTAATGCCTTCAAGCAGTTTTGCGTCATGTTCCTCACAGCAACAGATGAGTCCCATCTTTTTGTTTTGAATCGGTTTCTCAGCTACGCAGAATGAGAATACTCGGTCAATTACACCTTTAATTTGAGCCGGGATTGAATACCAGTAAAGTGGCATTGCATATACCACGGCATCAGCATCAAGAATGTGAGGCGCTATGATGTTGAAATCATCGTCAAACGAGCATGCTTTGCCGGTTTTGAAACAAGTCATGCATGCGTGGCATCCTCCGATTTTCATCATAGCGGCATCAAAACGCACCACTTCATGACCTTTAGCTTTAGCGGCATTAATAAATGCATCGACCATTGCAAAGGTGTTGCCGTCTTTGCGAGGTGAGCCTGTAATAACTGTTATTTTCATTTCTTGATTGTATTGGAATTTTGATTGTAGGCTTTGGCTACGCATTTCCATTCTCCATCGAGTTTGAGGAGAAGTAAAAAGTCGGTGAAGTCGATTGAGCCACCCCAGCCTTCTTCAAGAACGCGCACAACAGCAACGGTTTCTTCAACGGCAAGAACATCGATGCGAGCCTTGAAATAGGCACCGGCACCAACAGTGTCAACATTATGGTAGAACTGCTCGATTGAGCCACGTTCAACGGTTCCGTTGAGAATTCCAAAAAGAACAGCATCGTTAGTGAAAAGAGTTTTTGCATATTGGCTATTACCCTCGGCAACGCTTTTTACAAATTTTTCGGCAGCTTTTGCCACTGCATCATATTCTTTAATTTCGTCTCTCATAATTGTGATGTATTAAGTTAATTTTGTGTATGCAAAATTACGGCTGTAATACCTAAAAATCAAGTACCGAAAAATTATTCATATACCGAAAAATTTTTCGGTATATGGGAATTAGATAGTTATTGATTAACTTTGCAGTGGTAAAAACGAAAAAAGTATAGATTAATGGCATACGAGAAAAAAATACCGGTCGATTTAGACTGTCCCTTGCGTCTGACAATGAGTTTGATTGAGTCAAAATGGAAATCGTGCATCCTCGACGAGTTGAGAAGTGGCAAGCCTATGCGACCCAGCGAAATTCATAAATGTTTGCCCGAGGCTGCGCCACGAGTCCTTGATATTCAGCTAAAGGAATTGATAGAAGATGGTCTTATCGAAAAAACAATATTTCCCGAACTTCCCCCTCGTTCTGAATATAAAATCACTCCGCTTGGCTCATCCTTAATCCCAATTATTGACCAAATGCTCAAATGGGGCGAAGAACATTATGATATTTTCGAGAAGAAATACAGCAAATGATATATTTATGACTGATAGAAGTGATTTTATAATCTCGTTTGATAGCGATCGATTGGGCTATGGAAAGGTTGTACTTGACAATTCGGACAAAGGAGGATTATTGCCCGGCGTAACTGCGATAATCGGTAAAAATGGAAGTGGCAAATCGACTTTGGGAAACATTATTGCCAAAGGACGTTATGCCTACGGTAACAGGTTGGGTTTTAGTGATAAAATTTCAAATATTAAGATGCTGACATTCACCGATATTCATTCTTTTACCGGAATGGATGTGCAATACTACAATCAACGAATGGAGGCGACAGCCAACGATGATGTGCCAACGGTAGGTGAAATCTTCAAAGAAAAACTGCAATCACCTGGATGGCTTAAATACTCCGAAATTTTTCGTTTGAAAAATATTGAGAGTAAGAAAATTAACTATCTGTCGAGTGGAGAGTTGCGAAAACTTCTGATCATAAATATTCTGTGTGACAACCCCGATTTATTGATTCTTGACAATCCATACATCGGGCTCGATGTTGAATCTAGGAAAGATTTTGACGAGGCTATGAAGTCATTGCGCGACAATGGAGTTTCGGTCGTGTTCCTTCTGTGCGACAAGGCTGATGTGCCTGCTTATGTCGATTCAATCATTTCGATGGAAAACGGCAAAATCTGTTATCCAGTTACCGGCTCAGATGAAATTTCTTACTTTTTGAAACAGCCTGATTTAAGTATCACGCATTCAATCATTACTTTACCATCAAAATCTTCAACATCAAAACATGGCGACTGCGACATTATCTTTTCAATCAAAGATGGACATGCCCGATATGGCGATAAAAAGATTTTTGAGAACTTCAACTGGACGGTGCGTAGAGGGGAGTGTTGGGCGCTTAAAGGTCCGAATGGATCGGGTAAGTCATTGCTGCTGAGTATGATTTGCGCAGATAATCCACAAGGATATGCCAATGACATCACGCTCTTTGACCGTAAACGAGGGTCGGGCGAAAGTATTTGGGAAATCAAGGATGCGATTGGGTATGTTTGTCCCGAAATGCAACTTTATTTCAAGTCAAACGACATAGTCCGAGAGATAATTATCCAGGGCATGCGCAACACCTTGAACCGATTTAAACAATCGACGCCCGAGGAACAAGCCATAGCCGACAGTTGGATGAACATAATGGAAATCGTTCATCTCTCCGATCAAAAATTCTCTGACCTTTCATCGGGTGAGCAACGCCTCGTAATGCTTGCACGTGCACTCGTCAAACAACCCGATTTATTTGTTCTCGATGAACCATTGCACGGACTCGACAGCGACCACAAGGAGCTCATCAAATCTCTCATCAATACTTTGATTGTCAAAAATAAAACCACTCTGATTTTAGTCTCCCACTACGACAGCGAATTCCCCGCTTGCATCAAACATGTCAAGACTATAGGGGGCTGATATTATAAAAATAAAGGCGCCGCATCAAGAGATGATGCAGCGCACGTAAGAGATATAATCTTTGGAGATTATTCGAGGTCAACGGGGACGGCAACGATGCGGAGGTTGTTGTTGCGGATAAAGTTGACGATGTTGTCGCGTTCGGGTGACGGATCTACGTCGGCCTCGATGCGTTTAAGAGCATTGAAAACTGAGGTTCCGCTCTGGTAGATGTGGCGATATGCTTTGGCAATATCGTCGATTTTGCTGTCGGTAAAGCCATATTTTTCGCCTTCTTTGCGCATAACCTGTGCGTTTACGCCGTAGTAGGTCACGGGGTTATGGGCAAGGATGATGTAAGGTGGAACGTTGCCGTTGATACGACATCCGCCTTTGATGAAACACCAGTCTCCAACCTTGCTTCTTTCATAAAGGATTGCGTTAGATGACAATATGACGTATTTACCAACTTCAACATCGCCGGCAAAGGTCACTCCATTACCAATAACCGATTGTCCGGCAATGTGGCAGTCGTGACCGATGTGGGTTTCGGCACAGATATATGTGTCGTCGCCAACTGAGGTCGCACCATCGGTGTGGATACTTCGGTTGATGATGACGTGTTCGCGGATGACGCAACGGTCGCCGATTTGGCAGAGCGTATCTTCGCCTTTCCAGCGGAAGTCCTGAGGATCGGCTCCGATGATTGCACCTTGATAAACACGGCAGTCGCTACCGATGCGTGTTCCATTCATGATGCTTGCAAAGGGCATGATGACCGAGTTATCGCCAATTTCAACGTTTTTGTCGATGAAGGCAAATGGATGTATTGTAACGTTTTTCCCAATTTTTGCTGAAGGATCAACGTGGGCTTTTTCACTAATCATGGTAATAACAATTTAGAATGTTTAGATATGAATTTTTGTTTTAGCGTCCACCACCGAGAGCCTGATAGAGGTTGATAACGGCTTGAGCTTGCTGAAGCTGACAGTTGATTTGAGCTGTCTGGGCTGAAAGCAGGCTTGATTGAGCGGTCAACACCTCAAGGTAGGTTGCGCTACCGAAAGCAAATAGGTCTTTGGTATAGTCCTGAGCTTTGACGAGGTCTTCAACTTGAGAGTTGATGAGCACAGCTTTGTCAGCGTTGTTGCGGAATGAAGTGAGTGCGTTTGAAACCTCGGCGCTTGCAGAAAGGATCGTTTTCTCAAAGTTATTGAGAGCCTGTTTCTGCTGAGCTTTTGTGGCTTCAAGTCGGGCGATGTTCTGACCGCGGCTAAACAACGGAGCTACGAGAGAACCTGCCAATGACGCAATCCAGTCACCTGGGTTCTTAATGATAGAACCGAAGCTGTTGGTAAAGCCATAGTTGGCGGTGATAGTGAGCGTGGGGTAGAAGGCCGCACGAGCTGAGTTGGTAGCATAGTATGCTACAGCAAGAGAGCGTTCAGATGCACGTACGTCGGGACGGGCTGCGAGAACTGACATCGGTACACCGTCAATGGCGATAGCGGGAGCGGCAAATGTCACGAGCTGAGGAATTTCATATTCCTGGGGTTGCTTGTGGAGCAAGAGTGACATTGTATTATATGCCTGGTTGAGCGAGGTCCGTAAGTCAGAGAGTTGGGCGAGGATGTTGAAGTAGTTTGCTTCGCTTTGAACAACGGCTGCTTCGTTTGCGCGACCGATGAGCTTGTAATTGCGCATTGTCTCAACATTCTCTTTCCAAATAACTGATGTGTTTTCAACGAGTGCAATCTGGCTCTTGAGAGCGGCAATAGCATAATAAGCGTTAGCAACACCACCGATGATTTGAGAGCGGACAGCCTGGCAATAGTCCTGGCTCATCTCGTATGAAGCCTTTGCACTGCGATTGCCGTTGAGGAGTTTTGCAAAGATGTCGACTTCCCAAGATGCGGTCAAAGGAATTGTGTAGTTCCAGTTTGTGAGTGGACCGTTGGCAACGCTTGAAGCTCCACCCTGAGGTGCGAGAGCGAGTGATGGGAGGTAGCTGAGACGGGCACCGCGAAGGTTAGCGTGAGCCACTTCGATGTTAAGTCGAGCATTGTCGAGGTCAACGTTGTTTTCAAGAGCCTGACGAATTAAGTCAGCCAACATTGGGTCGGTGAAGACCTGTTCCCATGGCAGGTTGCCAAAAGATTCGGCATCGGCAGGCTGATCTACTGCATCGGCATAGTCCCTTGCGATTTGACTGTCTTGTTTGCTGACGTCAAATTTTTGGTAGATATGGCATCCGGTGAGTGAGAACATACCCACCAGAGCCACAGTTGAAATGATTATATTTTTTTTCATTGTGAAAAATCGAAAGTAGGATATTAATATTATCGAGCAAGCTGCTGAATCTCTGATTCAATGTCGGCATTGTTGGTGTCTTTCCACTTGAGCGGAGTGATTTTTTCCTGAATGGTCTGGAACACTACATAGAGTGCCGGAACTACCAATACCTGTAGAATCATACCGATTAACATACCGCCGATTGCACCTGTACCAAGCGCACGGTTACCGTTTGCACCTACACCATTTGCAAACATCATAGGCAAAAGACCGATGATGAGGGCGAGTGATGTCATAAGGATAGGACGGAGACGGGCGGTTGCACCTTGTATTGCTGCATTGAAGATAGACATACCGGTGTGACGGCGTTCAATACAGAACTCAACAATAAGAATTGCATTCTTAGCCAAAAGACCGATAAGCATGATGAGTGCAATTTGGAGGTAGATACTGTTTGCGATACCTGAGATGTCGGCAAAAATGAATGAGCCCATAAGACCGAACGGAATCGAGAGAATAACTGCGAACGGTAAAATGTAGCTTTCATACTGAGCCGAAAGGATGAGGTAAACGAATAGGAGACAGAGACCAAAGATGATTGCAGTCTGATTACTGCTTGAACCTGCTTCTTCACGGGTCATACCGGCATATTCATAACCATATCCGGCGGGAAGAGTCTCGTTTGCAACACGGGTAATGGCTGCAAGAGCGTCACCTGAAGAATATCCCGCCGCAGGTGAACCAGTTACTGAAATAGACTGGAACATATTGAATCGGGTGAGAAGGTCTGGTCCGTAGATCTTTTTAAGGGTCACGAAGTTAGACAGCGATGCCATTTCGTTACCGTTGCGAATCTTTATTGAAGACAATGTTTCTGGAGAAACGCGCGCCTCGGGATTTGCCTGCATCATAACGCGATAAATCTTACCGAAACGGTTGAAGTTTGACACATACATACCACCGTAATATCCCTGAAGAGTTGAAAGGATTGTTGACGGGCTAATGCCGGCTTGTTTAGCTTTTGCAGCATCAATATCAACCATGTATTGGGGGAATGTCGGGTTGAATGTAGAGTATGCCATCTGAATTTCAGGCTGAGCATTGAGCTGAGCGAGGAAGCCTTGTACGACACTAAAGAATTGGTTGATGTCACCACCTGTACGGTCCTGCATCTTGATTTCAAAACCGTTGGTGACAGAATAACCTGCAATCATAGGCGGAGCGAATGCAACGACACGTCCGTCGTTGATAAGTTGACCTGCCATGCCATAAATCTGACCTACGACAGCATCAGAACTCATTGATTTGCTGTGACGCTGTGACCAGTCTTTAAGTTTTACGATGAATGTACCGTAAGTAGCACCTTGACCTGCGAGGAATGAGTAGCCTATGATTTTCTGGCTGTATTCCACTGCGGGGTTTGACATGATAATCTGGTCAACTTTATCCATTACTTCCATTGTACGCTCTTGAGATGTGCCCGGGGGCATATCCACCATTACGAAAATTGTACCGGTATCTTCGCTTGGCACGAGGGCGGTCGGGGTAATTCTCATAAGGATAACGAGTATAGCAACCGAAGCCACAACTACTCCAAAAGAAGTGATTTTGTGGTTCATGAAGAACTCTGTACCTTTTTTATATACTTTTAGAAGTCGTTCGTATCCTTTTTCAAATCCTTTGTGAAAACGGGGTGAGAAAAGACCGAGAACGGTAGTGATTGCCACAATCCAGCAAACTATCGAGAGAATCGGATTTTCAAATGTGTACCAACCCTTAATCATGAAGAAGATGGTGGCAACAAGAAGTAATCCTGTTACAACAGGGGGCAGGTCGAGTTTGAATGTCTTTTTGTATTTATTTGCAACAGCTTGACCGGCTGCCTTGTAAGCATCACCCACACGTTCGCCGAGCGATTTGTCATCGCCATGAGCTTTAAGGAACACGGCACAAAGGGCAGGTGAAAGTGTCAAAGCGTTGATAGCCGAGAAGCCGATTGCAATTGCCATTGTCAAACCGAACTGGCGGTAGAATACACCGGACGTGCCTGACATGAATGATACGGGAATGAACACGAGCATCATTACAAGAGTAATTGAGATGATCGCACTGCCGATCTCGTTCATAGCATCGATTGATGCTTTGCGCGCACTCTTATATCCGACGTCAAGTTTTGCATGGACTGCCTCGACAACCACAATCGCGTCATCGACCACGATTGCAATCGCAAGTACAAGAGCCGAAAGGGTGATGAGGTTGATTGAGAATCCGATAACATTCATCATGAAGAATGTTCCGATAAGAGCCACAGGAATGGCGATAGCCGGAATGATTGTTGAGCGGATATCCTGAAGGAATACATATACCACGAAGAACACAAGGATAAATGCCTCAAGCAGGGTTTTTAGCACTTCGTGGATAGATGCATAGAGAAAGTCGTTGTTGTTCATCGGAATTGCGAACTCAAGACCTTTTGGAAGATCAGCACGCAATTTATCGACGAGCTTCAGACAGTCATTAATGATCTGTGTTGCATTTGAACCGGCAGTCTGGAAGACGATTGCCATTGTACCGGGTTTGTTGTTGAGGGTATTGTGGAATCCATAGGTCACTTTACCGAGCTCAATGTCAGCAACGTCTTTAAGATAAAGGACTTCGCCGTTATCTTTAGCGCGGATAACGATGTCTCCGAATTCTTCTGGTGTAGAAAGACGTCCTTTATATTTAATTGTGTATTGGAATGACTGGTCACCCTGGTCACCGAATGAACCGGGCGCAGCCTCAACGTTTTGTTCGGCAAGTGCCATTGAGATGTCATCAGGCATAAGATTATACTGAGCCATAACCTCGGGCTTGAGCCATATACGCATTGAGTAATCAGCACCGAACGACATCACATCACCTACACCGTTTACACGCTGGATTTCGGGGATGATGTTGATTTTCATATAGTTGTCGAGGAACTCTTCAGAATATTCGTCAGAGTTGCTGTAAAGGGCGATACCCATAAGCATTGAGGTCTGACGTTTTTGAGTGAGGACGCCGACGCGGGTAACCTCGGCAGGGAGAAGGCTTTGGGCCTTCGCAACACGGTTTTGAACATCTACAGCCGCCATGTCGGGGTTGAAACCTTGCTCGAAGTGTACGGTGATGGTTGCCGAACCGGTGTTGGTAGCGGTTGATTCCATGTAGGTCATACCTTCGGCACCGTTGATTGACTCTTCAAGAGGTGCGATTACAGAGTTAAGCACAGCCTGAGCATTTGCACCGGTATAGGTTGTCGAAACGCTGATGGTTGGCGGTGCGATATCGGGATATTGGGTCACAGGGAGCGACACCAATCCGATGAGACCGAGCAAAACGATGAATATAGAAATCACCGTAGATAGCACCGGTCGGTTAATAAAAGTATCTAATTTCATTTTCTTATTTTGAAAAGGAAGAAATTTTCAAATTAGTTAAAATGGGAAATTGGGGGGCGATTATTTACCTGCAGCCTGTTGTTGGGCAGCAGCTTGTGCGGGATCGATAGGTTGAATCATAGAACCGTTACGTACTTTTGTACCAACGCCTTCGATTGCGATGCGTTGACCCGGCTGAAGTCCTGAGGTAACAACGAAGTTTTTACCATCGTTAACGGGTGAAACGGTGATGGGAACTGATGTAACCATGTTGCTGTCATTTACGACATAAGCATAACGGATGTCCTGAAGTTCGGTTGTAGCTTTCTGGGGAATAACGATGACGCTATCCATGCGAACGGGCATAAGAATCTGACCTGTTGAACCACTGCGGAGCATACCGTTGGGGTTTTTGAAGAGGATGCGTACAGAAGCTGAACCGGTAGCGTTGTCAATGATACCAGAAACGGTTGAAATTTTACCGGGCTCGGGGTAGATTGCACCGTCAGAAAGTTTGAGGGTTACTTCGGGCATCTCTTTGATTTTTTCGTTGAGGGTGTATTTGCCGTTGTCGGTGAGTTGGAGAATGTCTTTTTCGGTGAGTGAGATGTAGGCATAAACATCACCGTTGTCGCTGACGGTTGTGAGAGGTTGCATCATAGAAGGAGATGCGAGTGTACCTTCACGGTTGGGAATTGTACCAATTACACCGCTGCTGGGAGCAGTAACGACAGTATATGAGAGATTCTTTTGAGCTGTGATGAGACCAGCCTGAGCCTGTGCAAGCTGTGATTTAGCCATTGCAAGGTCGTTTTGAGCGAGTTGGTTTTCATACTCGCTGATGATATTTTTGTCAAACAACTGTTGTTTGTTCTGAGCGGTAAGAGTTGCAGTCTGAACGGCAGTTTGAGCAACGTTTACGGCTGCTTTTGCATTGTCAACGGCTGCCTGGAACTGAACGTTATCAATGGTGAAAAGGGGTTGACCTTTTACAACGTGCTGACCTTCGTCAACGAGAACGTTTGTGATGAATCCTGATACCTGTGGGCGGATTTCTACGTCGGTTTTACCTTTGATTGTTGCTGGGTAGGTGGTTGAGAGATCGCTGTTGCTGTAATTGAGAGTTACGGTTGCGATCTGAGGTGCTGCCTGTTGCATCATTTGCTGGTTAGCTTTATCGCCACCTGAACATGATGCAAGAATCATCAAGGAGCCAGCGATGGCCCACTTGGTTGAGCATAATGCGTTAAGTTTGTTCATTGTCTGTTTTGCTTTATTATGTTATATATTTTTTCAAGATATAAAATCGGTGCAAAGTTACTCAATTTTTTTGAAATAACAGTGCGGTTTTGCTCTCTTGATTTGCCAATACTTCCCTATAATTGGAATTTTGGAGAAGTATTAACTAAATTTAAACAGACAATGAACTTATGTGTCAGGGCTTGCTCGTAATCAGACTTCCGGCTGAATGAACGTTGTATTGCGGAGCATAAGAACTTGCCGCTTCAACCATTCCAGCAGAATATATGCCGGGACGGTCAACGTTAAATTCCTGAGCAATGACATAGACTCCGCGAGGCAGAAAATCGATGAACATCAGAGACTCAGTGTTGCGGGTCTCGCGATAGAACACGATGCCGTCGCAGTAAACGGGGATTGGCAACTGATCGACCGGTTCAAGGCAAGCGGGCCGCAGATCTTTGACCGTTACATACGATAAATCGACTGATGATTTGATAGTTAAGGTTGTGCGGACGCGGTCGCCCACCGAGAAGGTGTCTGACTCAACCCATGAGTCGCCCGATGGTGTGGCTTGACGTACGTAATAGTGTTTTTCAATTGAGAACTCGCTGTTTTCGCTCGCTTTAACATCTTCAACCTTTTGAGATGAAATGTTATATAAAGCGCCATAGGCTGGTCCGTCGAGTCCTTTCTTTATAGTGATGTCATATTTACCTTTTTTGCTCATGTCAGAGATATTAAATCTGAAATATCCGGTCAAAAAATCGGCTTTATCGGGCTTGATTTTCTTGCCGTTAACTGTAATCGAAAAGTCGTTATCGTTTGACACAGCCCAATTTGAACCTGATGTGAGGATTGAGGTAATCACAATATTGGCAGACGGACCTGAACCCCAGTTATTTCGGCTCTTTTCGAGGATGAGCCACTGACGAATCAAGTCGATGTCGGGTGATTGGGGCGAAATCAATTTGAAAGCATTGAGAATCTGTGCGGTTTGGGCTACGGCTTCGGTGCTCCACCATTGGTTTGAACGGATGTTGGGCCAATACATTCCGCGGTCGGGTGAAACGACAGCAAACTGCTTAATTGACTCTATGATGGACTTGGCAACTTCCTTATAATTGTTGCGATAGAGGATTTGAGCGGCAATAGCTTTGGTTGTCGTGTCGAGCTGTTTCCAGTCAGCTACAATTTTTTGGATTGTCTGAGCTGAGATTGCTGATGCTGCCGATGATTTCGGTATTTCGGGGTACATTGAACGTATATAAACATAGAATGGGTCGATGACCGGTTGTTTAATCTGTTTTTGACGTTCAACTATTTGTTTATCAATGAATTTGACGGCGCTTCTAATCATTGTTTCAAGTTCGCTGTCAAACTTGTAGAAACCTGTAGATTTCAGGTTGCCGATCAGATATAAAACTGATGTTGTAGCCCATTCCGAGGGTTTGTCGCCATACGATGACCAGCTCCAGCCTTCGTTTTGTTTAAACAGGTTTTTGAGAACTGTTTTAGAGCTTTTTATATTAGACTCAATTTCTTTATTATCAAACAGTAATGCAAGTTGAGTCATTCGACGGGTGTCGTTCATCTCGTCAACAACCCATGGGGTCGAATTGAGCATTATCGATTTGAGATCAGGGTTGCCTGACAGAGCGGAAACCAATGCCGAGTCATTGTCAATTTTTTCAGTCCAGGTCTTTAATGCCGATTTGATTTCGGGATGGCTGGTGAGGATGCCTGTTGCGGTCATCGCTGAGAAATAATTTAATGCCGCGTCGATTGATGTTGACGGCTTGTCGGTGATGAGCCCGGGTAGGGCAGTGACCACCGACCAGGTCGGATTGAGGTTCAATTCAAGTGTGGTCGTCCCGTTTGACGAGCCATCGACTTTGAATGACACACTATTAGTTTCTGGGGCGAGGTAGAAGGTTTTGGCATTGATAACCGGCTCAGCATCAGGCAGAACAGCAATCGCAACTTGCTCGCCGTCGCTGTAGTTTTTGCAGGTTGCACGAGAGGTGACGATTAAGCCTGAGAATTGGTCAGTAACATCAAATTCGATTGATATGTTGGTTGATATTAACGGTTCAAGTGTAAGGGTTTTAGAGATGGTTTTGATAACCTTGTTGGAATCGAGCGAATGGATTTCGATAGATGCGTTTATGTCTTTTAGAACATTATCAGAATTATTCATAACTGTAGCTGTCATGACGACATGATTACCGACACGGACAAAGCGTGGTGCATTGATGCTGACCATAATCTGTTTGGCGGCAACAGCATTTTTGATGAGTGTCGCAAACTCGCTGTCTTGGTTGTAGGCAGTGCTGTTAACAATCCATTCGGTAACACTGTTAGGCCATGTAAATGAAACGCTTAACTTGCCGTTTTTGTCGGTTGTCAACATGGAATTGAATAGAGCCAACGGCACTTCAGACGGTCTAACATCAACCGATTGTTCGGGATAGTCAGCACCTCCGGCTAATGCTTGGTCGGCTTCTTCTTCAGCCGATTCATCTTTGGCTGCTCCCATATCGGCTACTGCGGTGGCTTTCATCATAGGAGCGGCACTCATCTGTACCATTTCCTCGATAACCATACCATTGGTGGTGACGGCGCGTGTGGTGGCATAGCCTCGCAACTTGAGGTGTGTGCTATACCATGAGTAGCCGTGAAGGTCAAAAGATGGATAAGAAAAGTTATAAGGGTTTGAAAATCCGATGTTTGAAGAATTATTGCCGTATGCCTTGCCTATTTGGTTAGCGTATGTTGATATTCTAACGGTTGGACGATAGGGTGACAGTGTGAGTATGCTGTGGGGCTTGATGTCGTTGATTGACGCCGAGAAAACATTTAACAGCAAAGCTGTTTCCTGAGCTTCGCCATCAAATTTGGTCGAGAATGTCCATCTCTCATTTTCAAGCGGTTGTACTTTGTCGCGGTAACTTTCAATTGAAATATCGAGTTTTTTGCGGGCGGGGGGTGTCGTAAATTGAATGTATTGCTGGGTCGATTCAAAATTGTTTACAGAGATGAGAGTGATTGATCCGCGTGAAATGTCATCGGGCAGTGTGACCGGGACGTGATTCAAGCCTTTGGTTAGGGTTATCCATTGTTGAGACAAGAGTGAGTCTAGAGATGTAATAATCATATTCACAGACAGTTCGTTGCGGTTGGTGGCGAGTAATATTTCACCGTTTGAACTGTCAAACGGGATGTATGACTGAGGCGTCCATAACATCTGATTGATGTTGAGAGCCTTAACTGTCGGATTATATAGAATTACGTTTGAAGTCGCTGAATCAGCGAAAGTTGTATCGACTGGAGAGATGGTAATAGTGTATTCTCCGGGAGTAATAGCGCTGAGGTCAACGGTAGCCGACGGAGTGGTTAATGTTTTGGTGAACAGTTCTTTGTTGTTTGATGACAGCTTGACTAGCAAAGGTATAGATACCTTGTTGCCTGACGGATCCTGCACACTGATTCCCAAGTTTACAGGCGCCGAAATGTCATAAACGTTTGACCCGGTGAAGTTGATGCCATACTTTTTACCTGTTGAGAAGTTGCATGAAGTTGATCGCGTTTCGCCGGCAGATGAAGTTACGTCAAACGAGGCCGCGAAAAGATTGTAATTCTCAGGGCTTTGGCTTAAAATGTCCTTTGAGAATACGATGTTAAATTCGCCTTTGTCGTTAGTCTGAACTGTGGTTGAGTAGAAGTTCTCAGATTTCGAACGCCAAAAGAACCAGCTCATACCCGAAAGGTTCACGGCTACCTCGGCGTTTGCAATCGGGAAGCCGGAATAGGTTTTGGCACAACCTGCTACAGAGATATCACCATTAGAGGGGAAATCGCGTTCGATTGACTGAACTTTAACGGCGAAAGTCGGTAGTTTATAGTCGCTTACCATTACGGCGGTTCCACCAATATATGATTTTTGAGCAAGTTGATAGGCTTGGAGTCGGAAGTTTCCGGTAAGTCCTTCTTGGGGAATGCTGAATTCGTTGGAAATTCGTCCGAAACGGTCGGTTTGTGCTGTAATTGAGTCTAATAATGTATTATTGGCATCATAGAAATATATGGTAAGCGGCTCGTTTGCCAGCGGTTTACGAGACTTGTTGTCGGCTTTCATTGCAACTAATGCCCACTCAAGTTTGTCGCCGGGATGATAGACGGGGAGTGAAGTTGTGAATGAGACGGTTGCGAAATTGCGATCGTAGGTGTTATATAGAGAATATGTGTATAGCTCGATTTCGTTGTTGACACCGGCTTTGAAGAGCGCACGATTGCCTGATTTCAATCTTACGGTTCCGTTATTGTTGGTTTTGCCGGTCGCAACTTCTGTATTACGGTTTTTAGTTGTAACATTTATATTTTCAAGCGGTTTGCCTGATTCTAAATCAGCCGCCATGTAGAGTCCGTGGGTTTGGTCGATACCTACAGCTATCGGGAAGATTGAACCGACTTTGATTCGTGGAGCATAGCCTTTCAAGTCAACCGGTTTGCCGTCAAACGATGAGAAAATAGCGTAGTTGCCATCTGCGGGAATAGAGACGGTAACAAGCGAGTCGATAGCGAATGGTGCTTTCTTGTTAAATGAAATAGATTTAGTGGTTGAGAGAGCAAGCGGTTTGCCTTTAGAGTCAATTGAATAGATACTGAAAACGACTTTTGAGCAGTTCTGAGCCTTGAATTTGATGTTGAAAGGCCGGTTTCCTTTTACGTATTCGGGAAACGAGTATGATAAGTCCGGGGCTTTTAAGAATTTGATTGCTTGTGCGATTTCTTTGTCGTAGGTAGTTTGACCGAAACGCGATTTGTAATTTTCAAAGAGAGAAATAAGTTGTTTTGATCGTTCAATATTTAAGCGCGATTGATCGATGAGCGCGAAAAGCGGAACGATTGATGAGGGTTCGGTTCTGTATGAATCAAACAAATCAACTAATGCATTAAAATATGTGTCGGAATCAGAGAATCGACTGCCAGACCAGCGGAGGCGGTCAAGGTCGGTATAAATGGCTGATACCGGATATTTTGCATCGGCTTTGAGAAGGGTCTGATAAGTCGATACGACCAGACTGTCAGCCTGTGACAGATAACTTGTTGACATTCCGGTGAAAACGTTTGCCGGAGCGAGCCAACGCACTGTTATCTGAGCGTTTGTCTGATTTCTTAAAATTGATATTGCTTTAAATCCAATGAAATCGAGGAGAGTGGGAAATATTTTTTCACTACCTTTATCGATAGAGATTACTTTTTTCCAGTCGTTGATGGGTGTGAAGGCGAGTTTTTCGTGGTTTGATAGAGCATTGATTATCAATGAGTCAATCACGAGTGTAAACTGCTTACCCGACCACTGGGATAGGTCTTGCTTTAATGGTTTCAGCGGAAGCTCGCGCGAATTATACATCCAACGGTTGCGGTTATAGACCGTTGAATAGATGTCGGCTTTCATCATGTCGAGCATAGACTGCAAGACCGGGTCGTCACTTTTCTGTGTCTCAACTTCTGAAATCAAATTAAGTGAAGACTGAATAGAGTCGGTGTCGATCAACGATTTAGCTATTGTCAGATTGATGAGTGAAGCAGCTATCTCAGGCGAATTGTTGTTGGAGATTGCCTTTGACAGCTCTTTTCTTGAGTCTTGGATCACGGTTTGAGGAGCCGAAAAGTCTATGACAGTGGCTTTTGAGGCTTTTATGTTTTGAGAGAACAATAAGCAACTTGAAATGGTCAGTAGCTTTATGAATCTGACTGCGTTCATGATTAGATGATTTATTAGAATAAAAAAAAGAGCTATGCCAATCTTGACATAGCCCCGTGGTCAATATTGGTTATATCGTTATAACGAAAAATTATCGACGATTGTTTCGGAGTCTTCGGCTGTGTTGGAGAAGATCGTTTGTGAAACTGCGCTCGGCACCCTTCAGTTTGAAAAGCTGAGCGGGTTTGAGTATTTCAGCGAACTTCTCTAAATATGATTTTTCGATTTCGCCCTCTTTGATTTTCAGGTCAAAGAGTGCTTCGGTGGCTTTTTCATATTCGAGATCGGTGATCTTTTCGTTTGAATCGGCGATTCGACGTTCAAGCTGACGGGTCTCATTGTTGAGAGTTGTTGTCTCGTCTTCCATTTGGTCGTAAAGAGGAAAAAACTTGTCGCGTTGCTCGCGGGTCAACGAAAGTTCTTTGGTCAAAAAACGATGTTTATAATCGCGGAACTCTTTCATGAATGTTTCTCTGCGGTCAAGACTGTCAGTGTCAGCGGTTTGTGCCGAAATGTTAACAAACGGTACAAGCAGAAAAAATAGAGTGAGAAAAAAAATCGTTTTTTTCATAATATTCAAATAATATATTGAACTAAAATATTATTCCGAGAATGAAGTTTCGATGAGCGAATCGTTGTCTTCGATGTCGTCAACCGAAATTCCGTCATTAAAGAAATCTTCGATTATATCGCGGTCATCAACCTGATACAGAAGATCATATCCCGATTCTTCGAGTGTAGCTGTCAGGGCGGGGTAGTTGTCTATGTTGAGATCGGTTGAAGATGATTTTATCATATCAAACATCTTCATCATACAGAAAATCCCGGCAAACATGGCTGCCAAATAAACGTATGGCCTGATTTTTAACCATACAGGGTTGCCTTTCTCAGGCTTTGGCTGCTCAATTTCGGGGAGAGATTGCTGCATGCTCGAAATGAAGTCCTCAAAATAGCCTTTAGGGACAGTCATACCGTCATTGCGTCCGATTTTGGTTAATATGTCGTTGGGGTTATTCATTGAATTAGTTTGATTGTTTATGAAGCTTTAAATTGTTTGACTACAACATTTTCATTTGGTTTAATTGAGATTGTTAAAATATTGCTCAATTTTTTTAACAGCTAAATGATATGATGCTTTTAAAGCACCGACCGATGTACCGAGAATCTCTGAAATCTGCTCATATTTCATATCGTCATAATATTTCATATTGAAAATTATTCGCTGTTTTTCAGGAAGTTGGGCGATTGCCTTGCGGAGTTCAAGGGCGAGCCGGTCGCCATCGACGTTTTCATCAGCCTCAATGGCGTTGATTATTGATGCTTCGGGGGCGTCGATTGAGATTCCCGAACGTTTACGTTCACGGGCAATGTGGGTCAGACTTTCGTTAAGTGCAATTTTGTATAGCCATGTCGATAGTCGGGCTTCTCCGCGGAATCCGTCGAGCGAAGTCCATGCCTTTAAAAATGTATTCTGAAGAATGTCGTTGGTGTCGTCGTGGCTTTGAACTAATCGTCTGATTTGGCGATAAAGCGGTTCGGTATAACGACTTATGACTTCGTTGAAAGCCTCACGACAAGTCGAGGCATCGCGCAGGCGAGCCGTCAGTTTAATGTCGTCAATAGGATATTCAGTTGCCATAAATCATCTAAATTTCGGTGTAAAGATAGTTATAAAAAATTGATTATTCTTTGTTTTTATATCCTTTTTACGATTTTTTTGACAAAATGGCGCTAATTTATGATTTTTTATTGCGTTTTGATGTAATAATAATGAGTAAAGTATTGTTTAATTTGAGCGAAATAAGTAATTTTGCATCTTGATTTTTATTGTAATAGAACATTATCCATTTTAAGCCACCTTATGAAACTCAAAAAGCTGACATTAGTGATGTTACTTGCAGCCTTCGGGATGAATGCCGAGAAGGTGCGTGATGATTTAACTGAAAATATAGAGTGGAGCGATTCTATTATGAGTCTTGATGAGGTGGCTGTGACAGCGATAAAAGAGCATAGATTAATTGACAGGGCTGCGGTTGCGGTTTCACTGATTGACAATAAACAAGTTGATCGTCTTGGGATTGAAAATGTCAAAGAAGCGGCAATGCTTGTGCCAAATTTCTTTATTCCCGATTATGGTTCGCGCATGACTTCGTCGATTTATGTCCGCGGTCTTGGTGCGCGAATTGACCAGCCTGCAGTAGGACTGAACGTTGACAATGTTCCGTTCCTGAATAAGGATAACTATGATTTTGATTTGCCTGATATTGATCGTATCGAAGTTTTTCGCGGACCTCAGAGTACGCTCTACGGACGTAATACGCTGTCGGGTCTTGTGAGCATATACACATTGTCGCCGATGAAATATCAGGGTGTCAGGGCTATGGCAAAGTATGGGTCGGCAAACACGATGAATTTCTCAGTCGGTTTATATCACAAGCTGTCGAATAAACTCGGAATGTCGCTTAGCGGTTCTTATAGTCAGAGCGACGGATTTTACACAAACGGTTATAACAATTCCAAAACTGACCACGGACGCTATGGCTCGGTTCGATGGAAAACCGTATGGCGCTCGTCTGACAAGCTTTCCATTGATAATACAGCTTCTGTTAATATCAACCGCGAGGGCGGTTATCCTTATGAATCGGTTGAAACCGGTGTTATAAGCTATAACGATACCTGTTTTTATCGTCGCACCGGTGTCAGCGATGGCTTGACAATTAATTATGTTTTGCCTGGTGTGGCTTTGTCGTCAATTACAAGTTTTCAGTATATAAATGATAACATGACGCTCGACCAGGACTTTTTGCCGATTAGCTATTTTACGTTGACTCAGCGACGTCACGAGTGGGCGATTACCCAGGACTTCATTGCCCGCGGAAGTAAGGGGGGCTATAACTGGCTTGGCGGATTGTTCGGTTTCTACAAACGTGGCAATATGAGTGCGCCGGTCACCTTTAAGGATGACGGAATCAGATTGCTGATTGAGAACAATGCCAACCGTCCCGGTATGCCGGTTGAGATAAAGTTTGATGAACGCGAGTTGTTACTCGGCAGTGACTTCAAAATGCCGACCTACGGTTTTGCACTTTATCACCGCAGTTCGGTCGCTCTCGGTAATTTCACTTTGGCTGCTGACTTGCGACTCGACTACGAACATACATCGCTTGACTATCACAATTTTACCGAGACTTCATATACTGTTTGGAATAAGAGGCTGACTCCGTCGATTCCAATGCAGACTGTTCCTGTGAAATTTGATGAGAATGAAGTGTTAAACCGCTCGTTTATTGAGTTGCTACCTAAGATTTCAGTTGAGTATTCGCTATCATCGGCAACTCTTTTTGGTTCGGTTTCAAAAGGTTATAAAGCCGGTGGATTTAACACGCAGATGTTCTCGGACGTGCTTCAGCAGTCGTTGATGGCTCAGTTTGGAATTGCTCCGGCATACGATGTTGAGAAAATTGTCAAGTATGACCCCGAAAAGAGCTTGAATTATGAAATAGGAGCCCGTTATACATCGCCTTCGGGTAAATTTTCCGGCTCGGCAACAGTGTTCTATATCAACTGCTATGACCAACAGCTAACTGTGTTCCCTGCCGGGCAAACAACAGGTCGCGTAATGACAAATGCCGGCAGAACTCGTAGTTGCGGCGCTGAACTTACTGCTTCCTGGATGCCTGTAAAGGGGTTGTCATTGACCGGAACATACGGATTTACCGATGCTCGTTTTAGAAAATTCATTGACGGCGAGAACAACTATCGTGGTAATCGAGTACCATACGCTCCGCAAAACACCTTCTATGGCTCAGTACAATATGACTTTGATTTCGGTGGCAGCTACTTCTTCAAATCGCTAAGCTTGAGATGCGGTGTGAGAGGTGTTGGCTCTATCTACTGGAATGAGGCAAACGACTTGAAACAACCGTTTTATGCGCTTGTCGATGCGTCAGCCCTTGTGAAACTGCCTATGGGATTCTCATTTGAATTGTCGGGCGAGAATATTCTTGATACGAAATTCAATATATTCTATTTCAAGTCGATTGGTAACTCGTTCTTACAACGAGGCAAACCGGCTCGTATTTTTGGAACACTTCGGTTTACAATATGAAATAAATAAAATTATATAATTCACTTACTTAAAAACACATCAATTTTCAAAATGAAAAAAATCAGCTATCTTGCGATGATTGTTATCGCATTTATTGCAACCTCTTGTCTTGGTGGCTCTGATACTAAAATTGAGCTTACTCGCTTACTTGGTAGCGCTCATAACTTCACTGTTGTTCAGCGTGCTTCTGATAACGGAATGATGATGTTCGATACCGGTGCTGAATATAACCTTCAGGTATCAGTAACCGAAGGAACTGTATCTCTTTCAGTTTCAAATCTAAGATATTGGGGCGATCAGGCTGTTGCAAGTTTCAGAATTACAGACGCTCCCTACACTACCGACAAAGAAAACGGCGCATTCATTCTCGAGGTTGGAGAAGTTGAAGGTAACGGCATTACAATCAAAAACTTTAAAATGCTGTGTCTTGAACGCCCGAATTATCATGATTCAGAATACTACCCTGCGTGGGATGTGTCGTTCACTGTAAGCACCGGTTCGGAAGAGTACGTGGTAAGAGCTGTTCAGAATGTTGTGGCACTTTTCGGTCCCGCATATATTACCGAGACTGCTACAGATAAAAAATATACTGATGATGTAGCTTATTATCAGTTTGTATTGGATCCTAAAACATTACATGATGGTGATCAGATTAAGGGGCATTTAACTATGTTAGAGGCTTCTTTTGCCCAGGGTATGCCTGCCATGAATCTCAGATTTGATTTTGATGCAACTGTTAATGTGGCAGGATTCTCAATAAATAACGCAAGCAGTATTAAGCTTTATTTGGTGCAGTCTGATGGTACGCTGGTAGAACAACCCGACTTTGTCGTAACTTCTCTTTCGGCAGGTGGATTGTGGAATATCTCTACACAATTTCAGCAGTTCCCCTATAGTTTTACTTTCACAGTTGGTGATAAATATTTGGTTCAAATGGAACTCGGTTACACTCTCCCTGCCGATTGGTTGCTTCCTCAGGACTAATAAACGAACATCTACACATTAATTATATTGGTCGCGATTGTCAATTTTGGCAGTCGCGACTTGTTTTTTGAAAAAAAATGCTTATATTTGCACAAAATTCGTGTCGTGTAAAAGGCTCTTTTGCTACAGCCGACCGATTAAAATGCTGAAAATTAACAATGTAGGAGATGAGAGCGCCATGCTCGCGCTTCCCTTAAACCATTGAAAACCGATATATTATTACAATATGCTTTTATTAGACATTTTTGGAATCCAAAACAATGCGTTGCTCGCGTTGGTTGCTCTCCTCACCGGTGTGGCACTCGTAGCACTCGCATTATGGCTTGCCGGATTGATTTCTCCACGTTCTTTCAATCCGCAGAAAGGCGAAGCCTATGAATGTGGTATCCCTACCCGCGGTGGTTCAATGACCCGCTTCAATGTAGGTTACTATCTTTTCGCAATCTTGTTTCTGATGTTTGATGTCGAGACAGTTTTCCTATTTCCCTGGGGCGTACGCGTTCGTGAACTCGGCGGCGATGGTCTCATCAGCATTGCAGTATTCTTTGGAATTTTAGTGCTTGGCCTTGTTTATGCCTGGCGGAAAGGAGCTCTCGAATGGAAGTAAAAGATCAAATTACCACTAAGAGCATGCCTTATGAGGCATTCAAGGATAATGAATATATCGAAAATCTTGTTCAGGAGCTTCGCGATTCAGGTACAAACGTACTTGTAGGCAGCCTTGACAAGTTGATCAACTGGGGGCGTTCTAACTCTATCTGGCCTCTTACCTTCGCTACCAGTTGTTGCGGCATCGAATTCGTGTCGCTTGGAGCCGCGCGTTTTGATATGGCTCGCTTTGGCTGGGAAGTTGCCCGTGCCTCACCCCGTCAAGCCGACTTTATCATGGTCGCCGGTACAATCGTTAACCGTATGGCTCCCGTTCTCCGCCGTCTTTATGACCAGCTTGCCGAACCTAAGTATGTGATTGCTTGTGGCTCATGCGCTATCTCGGGCGGTCCCTTCCGCAAATCTTACCACGTTGCCCGCGGTATCGAAGATATCATACCTGTTGACGTTTATGTTCCCGGATGTCCTCCGCGCCCCGAGGCTATGATATACGGTATCATGCAGCTCTCTCGCAAAATGAAAGTCGAAAAGTTCTTTGGTGGCGTTAACCGTCAGGAAAGCCAGGAGGAATTCCTTCGCCAACATCCTATCGATAAAGAATAAATCTTCGACACTAATTAACTTTTCATCTTAAATCAACGAACTTTTTACCAGTTATGGCAAATATAAAAGACATTGTCGCTGAAAGATTTCCCCAGGTTTCGGTTGAAGAAGGCGAAATCATGATGTTTGACATTCCTTCTGAGAAAGTCCACGAATTTGCTCAGTTCCTCCGCGACGAGAAAGAACTCTCGTTTGACTACCTTGTCACTATTGTCGGTATGGACTGGGGCGAGCGTCTCGGCTGTATTTACTACCTGACCTCGACCGAACATAAAACTCATATCGCGTTTAAAACTTCAGTTGAAGGTCGCGAACAACCCGCACTTTCCTCTATCAGTGATTTGTGGGCTATTGCCGGAATCTATGAACGTGAAGTTTATGATTTCTTCGGCATCATCTTCCTGAACAATCCCGACATGCGTCGCTTGTTCCTCTCTGTTGACTGGGTCGGCTATCCCCTCCGCAAGGACTATGATATGAACGACAAAGCCAACGAAGTTTCTATCGAAAACGAACGCCAGACCGACAATACATTTGAATATACCATGAAAGATGGTAAGATTGTCAAGACTGAACATCTCGTTTTCAAACCTGAAGATTTTGTGGTAAACATCGGTCCTCAGCACCCTGCAACTCATGGTGTGCTCCGTTTCCGCACTGCTGTTGACGGCGAAACAATCAAAAAGATTGATGTTTACATGGGATATATCCACCGTGGAGTTGAGAAACTTTGTGAAAACCTTATGTATCCTCAGACTCTCCACTTTATGGATCGTCTCGACTACTTCTCGGCTCACAACTATCATCACGGACTTTGCCTCTGTATCGAAAAAGCGGCTAATATTGAAGTCCCCCAGCGCGCTCAATATATCCGTGTGATTATGGATGAGCTTTCTCGTATCGCTTCTCACTGTCTCTTCATCGGTACATTCTGTATGGACCTTGGCGCAACAACCATGTTGTTCTATACTCTTCGTGTTCGCGAGCAAATTCTCGATATTATGGAGAAAACCTGCGGTGCACGTATGACTTTCAACTATGACTGCATCGGCGGTGTGATGGCTGACCTTGATCCTAACTTCGTTAAAGATGTGAAGGACTTGCTCGCTACTCTCCCTGCCAACATTAAAGAATATAACAAACTCTTCACCGGCAACGTAATCACTAAAAACCGTATGATCGGTGTCGGACACCTTTCACGCCAGGATGCTATCTCTTGGGCGGTTACAGGTCCTTCAGGCCGTGCGTCAGGCTGGGCTTGCGATGTTCGTAAGACAGATCCCTACAGCATATATCCCGAACTTGACTTCGAGCAGGTTGTAATGACCGAAGGTGATTCATATGCACGTTTCAAATGCCGTGTTGCTGAAATCGAACAGTCGGCTCACATTATCGAGCAGATTATCGACAATATTCCCGAAGGCGATTACTGTGCAAAAGTGCCTAAAGTGCTCAAGTTGCCCGAAGGACGTTGGTTCCAGCTTGTTGAAGGCTGCCGCGGTGTATTCGGTATTTATATCGAAAGCGACGGGTCAACCAAACCCTATCGTCTCAAGATTGCTCCTCCATGTTTGCCTTTGGCTGCTGTGGTTGACCATATTACAGAAGGTCAAAAAATTGCCGACCTTATCACAATCGGCGGTTCGCTCGACTATATTGTTCCCGACATTGACCGTTAAAACTCAATTAAACTGAATTAGTTAATAAACCAAATCGAAAGCAACATGTTTGACTTTTCAATAATCACAGAGTGGCTTAATAACCTCCTCAATTCATTCCTCCCGGGATGGCTTACAACTACAATTGAGTGTGTTTTAATCGGTGTCGGACTTCTATTGGTTTACGCACTGCTCGCTCTTTTCTATATTTACTACGAACGTAAACTTTGTGCGGCATTCCAGTGCCGTCTCGGTCCCGACCGTGTTGGTCCCTGGGGTCTTCTTCAAAGTTTTGCCGATATGTTCAAGATGCTCATCAAAGAGCTTATCTCGCTTAATCATGTCGATAAATTCCTGTTCGCACTTGCTCCCTACCTCGTTATTATCGCGTCGATGCTTGCCTTCGCCGTGCTTCCCTGGGGTAACGGACTTCAGATTATCGACTTCAATATCGGCATTTTCTTCCTTATCGCTGTTTCTTCAATCGGCGTTTTGGGTATCCTTCTTGCCGGATGGTCAAGTAATAACAAATTCACCCTTATCGGTGCGCTTCGTTCGGGAGCCCAGATGGTCAGCTACGAGCTCTCTGTTGGCTTGTCAGTCCTGACAATGGTTGTTTTTGCCGGTTCAATGTCAATAGGTGACATTGTTCAAGCTCAAGATCACCTCTGGTTCCTTTTCTCAGGCCATATCCCTGCAATCATCGCTTTCATCATCTATTTGATTGCCGGTACTGCTGAAACAAACCGTGGTCCGTTTGACCTTCCCGAAGCTGAAAGTGAGCTTACCGCAGGTTACCACACCGAGTACTCAGGTATTCACTTCGGTTTCTTCTACCTTGCCGAATATTTGAACTTGTTCATCGTGTCAGGTACAGCAGCTCTTCTCTTCCTTGGTGGATGGATGCCTTTCCATATCCCAGGATGGGAATCGTTCAACCACATCATGGACTATATCCCCGGTGTTATCTGGTTTATCGGTAAAGCAGTTGCCCTTTCATTCATCATCATCTGGTTTAAGTGGACATATCCCCGTCTTCGCATCGACCAGCTTCTTTCACTTGAATGGAAATATCTGTTGCCGATTAATCTTTTTAACCTCGTGTTGATGGTGCTTATCGTTGTTTACGGAATTCACCTTTAATTAACACCCAACAGTAAATTTGAATCAAATACCAAAGATACTTCACTGACAAAACTATGAGTGACAATTTTGGAAAAATATCACAGGTTATCGGCCCCGTGGTCGATGTAGCCTTCGAAGGCGAAGGTAACATCCTGCCTCCTATTTTTACTGCGCTTAAAGTTAACCGACCCGATGGCTCCCAGCTCATCCTTGAGGTTGAACAGCATATTGGCGAAGACACCGTCCGTTGCGTTGCAATGGAAAGTACCGACGGTCTTCAGCGTGGTATGAAAGTCGATAACATGGAACATCCTATCGCTGTCCCGACCGGTGATCAGGTCAAAGGTCGCCTTCTTAATGTTGTCGGTGATGCTATCGACCACCTTCCCGATCTGAAACGCGATGACCTTCGTCCGATTCATCAGCCTGCTCCCGAATTTGAAGACCTCACTATCGGTACAGAAATCCTCTTTACCGGTATCAAGGTAATCGACCTCCTTGAACCTTACAGCAAGGGTGGTAAAATCGGTTTGTTCGGTGGTGCCGGTGTCGGCAAAACCGTGCTTATCATGGAGCTTATCAACAATATCGCTAAGGGGCATAACGGATTCTCGGTGTTTACCGGTGTTGGTGAACGTACCCGCGAGGGTAACGACCTCCTCCGCGAAATGATTGAGAGTGGTGTTATGAACTATGGTGAGAAGTTTGCCAAAGGCATGGAAGAAGGTCAGTGGAACCTTGAAGATGTTGACATGAATGAGGTTGCCAAATCTCAGGCTACACTCGTGTTCGGTCAGATGAATGAACCCCCGGGTGCCCGCCTTCGTGTTGCGCTTTCAGGTTTGACCGTAGCTGAACAGTTCCGTGACCAAGATGGTGGTGGTAAAGATATTCTTCTGTTTATTGACAACATCTTCCGTTTCACTCAGGCTGGTTCTGAGGTTTCGGCACTTCTCGGTCGTATGCCTTCAGCCGTAGGTTATCAGCCGACACTTGCCTCTGAAATGGGTACACTCCAGGAACGTATTACTTCAACCAAGAACGGTTCAATCACCTCGGTTCAGGCTATTTATGTGCCTGCCGATGACTTGACCGACCCGGCTCCTGCCACAACATTCAGCTTCTTGGATGCTACAACAGTATTGAGCCGTAAAATTTCAGAACTTGGTATTTATCCGGCTGTTGACCCGCTTGAATCAACTTCGCGTATCCTTGACCCAAACATCATCGGCGAAGAACACTACAATGTTGCTCAGGCTGTTAAACAGTTACTCCAAAAATATAACGAACTTCAGGATATTATCGCTATCCTCGGTGTTGACGAGCTTTCAGACGAAGATAAACTCGTTGTTGCCCGTGCCCGCCGTGCTCAGCGATTCCTTTCTCAGCCGTTCCACGTTGCCGAACAGTTCACCGGTCTTCCCGGCGTAATGGTTCCGCTCAGCGAAACAATCCGCGGATTCAAGATGATTCTCAGCGGTGAGATGGATCAATATCCCGAGCAGGCATTCCTTAATGTCGGAACAATCGACGAGGCAATCGCCAAAGGTAAACGCATGCTTGAAGAAGTTAAATAACAAAAGCAATGACACTCAAAATTATATCCTCTCAGGAAATCGTTTATGAGGGAGACGCAAAGTCGGTCACTCTGCCCGGTGGAAAAGGACAATTCACCGTGCTCGACCATCATGCATCTCTCATATCGACTCTTGTAAAAGGTGTTATCAGTTTCACTTCGGCTGAAGGGAAACGTGACATTGAAATTGAAGAAGGTATAGTTGACGTTGACAATAACATTGTGTCGGTTTGTATATATTAAAAGATGAAGAAAGTAATAACAATCATAATAATCTTGTTTCTTGCGGGGCTGATGGCAATCGGTTTCAGTGACGCTGCTGCCGACTCGACTCAGGAGCGTGCTGAAAAGATTGACGCTAAAGAAATTATTTTCGAGCACCTCGGAGATGCCTATGGTTGGGAATTACCTTTCAATCATCATCGTCGCATCCCGTTGCCGATCATCGTGTTTGGTAGCGACGGCTTGCACTGTTTTTCTTCAGCCCGTGTTGCTCACGGACACGAGTATGTCGATGGTAATACAACATTTGTTGTGCCAACCGAAGGTGCTAACAAAGGTAAAGTCGTTGAGATTGTAAACAGCGAGGAACGTGTTCCGTTTGACATCTCAATCACCAAGAATGTATTTGCAATCTTCATCACCATGGCATTGGTGCTTTGGTTTGCATTTGCGCTTGTCAACTGGTATAAAAAGAACCCATATAAAGCTCCGCGCGGAACACGAGGTGCTTGCGAGGCACTCGTTGTTTTCATCTATGACGGAGTTATTAAATCAACCCTCAAAGACAAGGCAAAACGCTTCGCACCGTTCTTGTTGACCGTCTTTATGTTCATTTTCATGATGAACCTGTTGGGCTTGATTGTAATTTTCCCCGGAGGTGCCAACCTTACCGGTAATATTGCGGTTACATTGACAATGGCAATCCTGACATTCCTTGTAACCAACCTGTTTGGTACAAAACACTACTGGAAAGATATTTTCTGGCCCGATGTACCTCTCTTGCTGAAATTCCCGATTCCAATCATGCCGGTAATCGAGCTTTTCGGTATATTCACCAAGCCGGCAGCGTTGACGGTCCGTCTGTTTGCCAACATTATGGGTGGTCACATGATTGTGATTGTGCTCACACTCCTCATTTTCATCTTTGCATCGGTTATTGGCGTAGCTGTCGGTGGTGCCACCGCAGTAGTCTCAATAATTTTCTCGGTATTTATGCTGGTGATCGACGTGCTTGTCTCGTTTATCCAGGCTTATGTGTTCACAATGCTTTCGACAATCTTCATTTCGTTGGCCCAGGAAGACGGGCACAAAGACCATGACGAAAAGAAACACGCTGAAACTCAGCATATCGCAACAAACGAAATAAATTAAATAAGTATAAACATTTAAAATATTATCATTATGTTCTCAATGATTTTAGTAGCAGTT
>JAIDRE010000120.1 GCA_029061925.1 Muribaculaceae bacterium
CGGTTCTTCCGTGGACTACTCGTGTCAACAACGTTCATTTCTAAAATTTAATTCCTCCCATCCTTAACGTTAATCTGATTCAGAATGATTAATTTTAAACATATATACAAGCACCTCTTCGTAGCAGCCACTGTTGGCATTGCTGCCGTGACGGGTCTGTCGTCTTGTGGTTTGATCAACGATGACCTTGACCCGTGTGCTCAGGGAGTCGAACTCCGTTTTGTCTATGACTATAACATGGAATTTGCTAACGCGTTCCCCTCTCAGGTCGATTGCTTGACTCTTCTTGTCTATGATGATAACGGCAATTATATCAAAACTATTACCGAGACTGCCGAGTCAAAGCTGTCTGATGAAAACTGGCGCATGACTCTCGACCTACCCGGAGGCAAATATCAGTTTATTGCATACGGAGGTCTTGAATGTGACAAATCAACATTCCACTTTGTCAACACTCCTGCCAAAGGAAGTAAAATGACCGACCTGCAGGTCGCTATGGACGATTACTGTATCAATGCCGATCCCGGTGTCGAACTTCACCACCTCTTTTATGGAGCGCTCGAAGTAGAAGTCCCCGATGTTTCAACCGGCTACACTCAGGCAACCCTCTACATGATGAAAGATACCAACAACATCCGTATTCTTCTTCAGAATGTTGACGGTGCTCCTGTTGATCCCGATGACTACATCTTTACTATCGTCGATGACAACGCGTTGCTTGCCTATAACAACGACTGTGTTCCCGGTGAAGGAATTACATACACCCCCTGGGCTACCGGTCAGGTTTCTCCCGGTACTGTCGGCACTGTGATTGCCGAGCTTGGCTATGCCGAGTTCTCGACCTCGCGTCTCATCGAAAACAGTGGTGCGCGTCTCGTAATCAAGAATGCTCATACCCAAAACATAATCATTGACATTCCGTTGGTAAACTACCTTACCCTCCTTCGCAGCCAGCAATTTGCCAATATGAGCGATCAGGAATTCCTCGACCGTGAAAGCCGTTGGAACGTAATTCTCTTCCTCGAAGCCGGCTACTGGCTCAATACTCGTATTATTATCAACGATTGGGTTGTCAGAATTAACAGCTTTGAGCCATGATACGCAAATTCTTTGCATTCTTAATCACTTTTGGTCTCTTGGTTGGCTTTGCTTCTTGCTCTGAGCAAGAACTCGAGCCCGCTAAGTCTAATGGTGAAGTATTGCTTAAACTCAGGATTTACGCCGGGTTAGATCAGGCTTCGGCGAGCGATAATCCTTCGTCGCGCAGTATTCCGATGTCGCGTAATAATAATGACCAACGCCCGGATGGTTATGAATCGTCTGATGGCGATGCCGAGAAAATCAGAACCATGCGTGTAATCATTCTCCGCTATGATACTATAAACAATCAGATTATACGTACTGTCGAAGCTGCTCGTGTGGTGCGAACCTCCGATGCCGGCGTTCCCCTCAATGACAATCTTGAATTTCCCGTTTTGGCTAACGATAACAAAACCATTGTCCTAATCGCTAACGAAACCTCAATACCCGTGTCGCCTAATAGAGCCCTGACGGCTTCTCAGTGGCTCGACCGTTGGTTCTCGGCTCAACGTGACGAGCAGGGACGCGATCGTCAGGTCTCTGAATCTACATGGAACGCTTTGATGAACTGGACAATTTCTATGTCTGCCGATCAGCCTTCTTTTTTCACAGTGCTTGGTGATGACGGGAATTACTATCAGAATCCGATTCCTTTGAGTGAAACTTTCCAAATCCACACCGTCTCCAACGACCATAAAGTTGAAGATGGCGACGAGCAGGATGCGCGCATCATTCAAACCTCCAATCTTTTCATCACCCGTGCTGCCGCTAAAGTAACTTACAAAATATTTTGCGACGACACTTATGCTACCGACGGTCAAACTTCGGTGGTTACCGGCATCCGTCTTGACAGTATCCAACCTACCGAATATCTGTTCATTAAGGATGCACGTTATTTTCCGCGAAAATATAATAATGGGACTGATGCTCAAGGAGGTACTGTTTATGATGATTGGAGAAATGGAATTAATACGGATAACTGGGATCAAAAGCGTATTACCGGTTTTGAGCCGTATTCTCTTGAACAATACTTCAATCTCCCGACTATGCTCACCGGAGACAATGCTATTCCCATTAAAGAATATTCCGCCGCTGATGCTCCTGTTGTCGGGCCGATCTATTTCCCCGAATCAATGGTCCCGACTCCGACGTCATATTTTAGAGTCTCGGTCCAGATAAATGGTGGCGAGTGGCTCTCTTCTCAACCTTTGAATACAAACATTTTGAGTAGTGCCGGCGAGACCGGTAATCGTGATGCCATATCTCGTAACACCCACCTTTATGTCAATATCTACTTTGGAGCTCCCGGTATAAGTGTCGATGTCAATGTTGTGCCTTATGTCGGAGTAAATCTGAAACCTACTTTCGGATTTCGCCCCGATGCCACTGCTCAATAATTAAATAACCTTTTTTTTCACCATTCATTATGATGAAACTTTTCAAGTTTTTTCTTGCATTTCAATTTGTTGCCGTTGCGATGATGTTTTCGTCGTGTGAAGATTCTGTTGACTACAACTCACAGATTCCCGGCGAAGGTGAAGCTAAAATCGAGGCTATCTTCAAATTCGAAACCCAATCTGCCACGCTGGGTGAGCCCTCGCGTACGTCGGGTACTGTTATTGGTGAGATCAAAGACATTAATATGTTTGTCTATGATCAGGATGGTAAGTTGTATAAAAGTATATTCTTGAATAATCCCACCAATAGTAGCGTTTTCCCCCAGCCTCTTCCAACCGATTATCCCAAAGATGCTGATGGCAAGGCGGTTAATACTGAAACCGGAACGGCTCGTGTAACTACAAGTCTTAGTTTGCCCTACGGACGATACTATATGTATGCCGCTGCAAATCTTGGCAAAGAGCTGACTCTCGAAAATACTCCTGCTATCGAGACCATCGATGGCTTGAAAAATATCGAGTGTAAATGGAACTTGACCAATATTTCGGACAACGCCCAGATGTTCGGTTATTTCCAGAACGGTACATATAGCAACACTACCGCTTTTCTTGAACAAGATCCTACGGTGCTCGTCAACAACAACAATGTAACCATTAACTGCTGGCTCAAACGTCTCGCTTCTAAGGTAACTGTCGCTTTTGACGGCGCGGGTTTGAATTCAGGCGTTAACATCTATATCCATAACGTCTCTATCCGTCAAATTCCGCTATATTGCAAGCTTGGTGTTCCCAACTCTCCCCATTCGATTGACTCTATCACAACTGACTATTTTGACAAGTCGATGACAGGTAATATTAATACCGAGCAGCAGATTCTTTATTATGATTCTAAGGGAGTCACCGACACTCAAACCTTCTATGCTACCAATCTGCACAATTATGAAGATTGGTTACATATTGCCAATGGTAGAGGTATTCTTGGCTCTAAAGATCATACAAACGACGACCCCGCGCTTTTCTTCTACGAAAACATGCAGGGCGACTATAAAGATTCACCAAACAAAAGGTGGTATGACAAACGAATGTATAAAGACAGTGTTGGCGTCAATGTAGGTCCTTGGGAATCTGATGATTATACATCGAAAGACTACCGCGATAACGTCCCGTTCGGTACTTTTATTGAGGTAGAAGGTTATTATCTCCGCTCGACTGCGCCTGTTTCTTATGGTCCTATCCGCTACCGATTTATGCTCGGTCAGGATTGTGAATATAACTATGACGCTATCCGCAATCATCACTATAAAGTAACACTCGGATTTCTTGGCGAAGCTGATGAACCAAACTGGCACATCCAATACAAAGAGGAGGACCATGAAATCTATGCTGCCGATGTATATGTGCCTTACTCCTATAACACGTATGTCGATTATCCCGTCACTATCAAAGGCGACGTTACATCATTGACTGCCGAAATTATCGAAAACAACTGGGCGCCATACGACGAGGGAGGTGAATATGAAGTCCCTGAAAAAGACTCGTATGGTGAAACTAACTTTGAAACACGTACCCTTCAGTTTAACTGGTGGCGCGATGTTTTTGTCAATAATTCGGGATATCCCGATAATATAAATATAAATGAGGTCACTTTGTCAGGTGTCGATCGTCAGTTTACCAACTCTTCCTCCAACTATCTCTACGGTCGTCACCGTGGTTATGATGCTGATGGCGAGCCGCTCTATCATCTGAAGGAAGATGGCTCTGATGATGAAACCCGACCCTATTTTGTTACACCAATCTGGGCAGGATTCCTTCGTCTTCAGCAGCCGGTTGATTATGAAAATATGAATTCCAAATTGCCTGCTTATTTGCTGAGAAATCTTGGTAAATCGGGAGCTGAAAATTATGGCGGTGGAACCGGACAAGATGTTTTGACGGCTTTCCGTAACTACTATTTTGGTAAACAGACTGCCGAATTTGGTGGTGAGGCAGGTTCGTCCAATACTACCGACTTGCGCAAACGTGTCTTTACCGATATGACTCCCGGATGGCACCACGATGATGATGCTTCCGGCACTGCCAATCCTGAAGTTTGTCGTAATGCCTATTTTGTAGAAAAAAAATATGAGGGCGACGATATTTATACCACCATCACTCTGCGTCTCTGGACCCAGCCTAAAACTATGTGTGGTATTTCGGCGTTTACCGGTAACAATCCCTATGAAGAGTATAACCGTAAGGCTGTCGTTCGTTTTACTGCTCAGTTCCATAATTATGTAGGCGAGACGCGTAAAGACGTCTCCGTTCTTCAGGCTCGACGTATTGTAAACCCCAAAGCTGTATGGCGTGCTCACGAAGATCCCATTGATCACGGTACTCCCAAGCCGTTCAATGTCACTCTTTATGAGCGTACAGGTACAACACGTTCAACATTTACGCCGTTGGAATCTCGAGGCGATTGGACCGCTACGATTACCCAGGGTAATGAAAGTAACTTCATTTCTCTTGTTTCCCGTGGTGGCTCGTCGGGCGGCGGTACAACTGTAACCGGTGGTGGCGGTTCAAGTATTTCGTTCCAAATCAGCTTTGCCGGTAAGATCCCGTCAAACGAGAGTAAATGCGCTATTATCGAGATTAAATATCACGGTAATTCGGCAGTTCATCAAATATATGTGCGACAAGGTTATAACGAACCTATTCAACTTGCCGAGAATGGCCCGTATTGGAGCTCGTACAACGTCTTTAGTTGTGGTTCCGATACCCCTTATGGTACCGAGTGGCCCAAAGAGGTGGGTGCTGTATTGACAACCAATCCTCTTGCATTTGGAGCGATGTTTAAACGTGGTGCTTATAACGGAAGTATTTCGATTGCAAACATTTCGAGAAATCCTGCGATTTTTGGTGCTCTTGCTGCTCCGGGTAATAATAATTTCACTTTTAACGGCGGTCTTGCTCCGAGAACATGGCGCAGTATTAGCGGAAAAACAGATCGAAATTGGGAGTTTGCTAAATTTAATGTTACAAAGGATGGAACTACACGAGTCTATCGTGTACCGACCCTTAAGGAATATCAAACATTGGTTGATGGTGACTTTGGTATCGGAGTCCTTTATGGCGACGGGGCTACAGCACCCGGTACTACTACCGCCGAAGCATTCGGTTTTATGGACGGAGACAATTCAACAGTTTCATCACCTTATGGTGTGCGTGGATTTATATGTTATGACCCTACCCCCGGCGAAGCCAATCACATCTTCTTCCCGGTTGGTACTATGGGTATGGGTCGACGTACCATTCAGAATGTAACTTCTGATGCTGAACAAGGTATTATGAGATATAGTTCGGTACAGTATAATTTGAATAATGCGCCTACTGATGATTCTATACTTAATAATACTTTGAGACCGATTGCTATGAATATGTTAAATTCGCCCGGTGCAATCTACTGGATTAATAAAGCTACTCAAGCCGAAGATGGCGGTTCTACCTGGTATACCGGTTGGGATATGAACTACTTCGACCTTAACTTTAATGGTGCCCCGATGGATGTGGTATCTTCAAATCAACGAAATGGAGGTGGAGATGCTCTCCCAATCCGTCTCGTCTATGATCCCACTTTAAATTAAGGTGTATCATTATAAGTATCAGAAAAATCAACTCTCTATAATAAACAACGGATGGATCTCCCGATCCATCCGTTGTTTTTATTTAATCCTCCCCTAAAAATCCATCCGCTTCTCCCTCCATATTCGTAGAGATATTCCTCCGGCATGTTCTGCACGGGTCTCCGACAAATAATAAATATTTCATTGAAAAAATATTTTTTTCGTAACTTTGCGAAATATATAATATCGAAATTTTATGAAAGCTGATGAAATAAAGAATCTGTTTGATAGTTTTGAGTCTATCGCCCTGGATTATGAAGGGGTGGAATGTTGGAGTGCCCGCGAGCTATATCCTCTTTTAGGTTATAATAGGTGGGATAGATTCAATGATGTAATCCTTAGAGCTAAAGAATCATGTAAGAATGCCGGTGAAAATGTGTCAGACCATTTTTCCGGTGTTGGAAAGATGGTTGTGCTTGGCTCAGGTGCTGAGCGTCAGATAGATGATGTGATGTTGACACGCTATGCTTGTTATCTTGTGGCGCAAAATGGCGACCCTCGTAAACCGGAAATTGCATTTGCTCAGAACTATTTTGCGGTTCAGACCCGACGTGCAGAGCTTGTGCATCAGAGACTTCTTGATTATGAACGTGTACAGGCTCGTGCAAAATTAGCTGAGACTGAACACCATCTTTCTGGAGTGCTCTATGAACGGGGCGTTGATAATAATGGGTTTGCTGTTATTCGTGCTAAAGGTGATCAGGCTTTATTTGGACTCAGTACAGCTATGATGAAACGACGCATAGGTGCGCCTGAGAAACGACCCCTTGCCGATTTCCTTTCTACATTGGCTATTAAGGCGAAAGATTTTGCTGCTGAAATGACCTCAGTAAATGTTCAGCAAAAGGATCTAAAAGGGCAAGTCAAAATTGAACGTGAACATGTTGATAATAGCTCGGCAGTACGTCAAATGCTCCTTGACCGAGGTATTCGTCCTGAAGCTCTCCCTCCGGCTGAAGATGTAAAAAAGGTAGAGCGTCGTCTGAAGGCTGACGAAAAGAAAATAATCCCCAAAAAGAAGAAATAATACATCGACGGAGCGAACACCGGACTCACCCCTTGTCTATCCTTTCCTGGGTCTCCTTCACCATTACTTCTAAAGATTGTCGCGACACTGTCACGACAATTATCGTGGAGTCAGTTTGGGTGTTCTGAATAGGGAGTCGGCTTTGCCGACAATGCATTAACACCTAAATCCGACTTGTTGGGCAATCTTACGGTACTACCGGTTGACAAATGGTTGACATGAGGGAAAAATAAAAAATGCAAGCAGCTAATTTTTTTTAGCTACTTGCATTTTATTATGGCGTGCTCGAAGCGGGACTCGAACCCGCACAGCCGCAATGGCCAAGGGATTTTAAGTCCCTCGTGTCTACCATTCCACCATTCGAGCATCCTTAGGACACTCCGGCGCGAACCGGATTTTGCGTTGCAAAGTTAATGAAAAATTTTTAAATAACTCGCATACATCGGATTTTTTGAGATAATAAAAAAAATTTAATGGTCGATTAAACCATTTTGAAACCGTGAAGTCAAATAAACAGATAATAAAACAATAATGATTTTCTAAAGGCTTTCACCCGTGAGGATGCAAAAGCCGAGTTTCAAAAATACATTGTAATCAATTTGTTGATTAATAAGGAGGTTTGTCAAGACGGTAAACCTCTTTATTTGTTTTATTCAGTCGATATTTAACTTTAGTTTTGTTTAGTGAGCAAATATATTGCTCATGGTCGGTCGTATTTTTGCAATGTGAAACAAAAAATACTTCTGATTATGGTACAACAAACTATCACTCCTAATGACCGCATCTTTGCAACCGTAACTTGTTTTGGCGAGGAATTGATGAACCGTACCTTTACAGGAATCGATTCTCTCTCTAAACTTCTCTCAATAATTCGTTCTGAACTGTCAGGCTTTATCGGCTTTGTAACTCTCCGTGTTAGAAACGGCAGTCAAGGCTGGTGCCGTCAACAGGGTTTGCGCATCGGTCCACGCCCTGCGTTGGCTGTCAATCAGGTTGCAGCTGAGGCTGTTCAGCTTAGCTTGTTCTAAACCTTTACCAAATAACGTTTCATTTTGCTTTTGTAGAATGACTCGGATACGATTGTTATAATCGTTCCGGGTCATAGTTTTTTTCTATCTCACGGTTGAGCGATCGGAACTGGGTAATAACCATTATGAGGGTTACGATTGTTGCACAAAGGTCGCCTGACGGGAATGACATCCAAATTCCGTTGAGTCCGAAGAAATGCTGCAATATATACAGAAACGGAATCAGGAACAAAACCTGTCGGGTCAAACCAAGAAATATCGATTTACCGGCTTTACCAAGTGATTGAAACAATGTTGTCGATATAATCTGGAAGCCGACCATCCAGAAGCAAACCATAGAAATGCTCAGGGCATTACCGGTAACCTCAATCAAGGTTGGATCAACAGTAAAACATCTTGCAATCAGTCTTGGTATGGTAATTCCGCCTGCCCATCCCAACGAGCAGATCACCGTAGCAGCAATTACAGCCAATTTGAAGGCTCGTTTAAGACGATCAATGCGGCATGCTCCATAATTATAACCGATGATTGGCTGCAAGCCCATTGTCACACCGATAATGATTGAAACAAGAACCGATGCATAGGTCGAGAAAATTCCGGCAGCGGCAACCGCATTGTCACCTCCATAGCGCAACAACGAGTTGTTGATGATTACGTTTATCAAACAGCTTGCAACGTTAACAATAGCCGGAGCGGCACCAATGGCAATGATTCCATAAACAATATTCCATTTCAAACGATAGATTCCTCGACGGTAGCGCAACGTGCTTTCTTTCAACGCAAAGTGGCTCATCACGAATATAGCCGAAACCAGCATTGACACATCGGTTGTCAAGGCTGCGCCCTTGATGCCCATGTCGAGTCCATAGATGAAAATCGGGTCGAGGATAATGTTCAGTCCGGCACCGATAAGCATAGTGTACATCGCTTTCTTGGGAAAGCCCGATGCTCTCATTATGTTGTTGAAACTGAAGGTAAGATTGATGAAAAACAACCCCGGCAACATATAATACATAAACTCGCGGGCGTATGGCAACGTCACGTCGCTCGCACCAAAAGCCCGTAACATGTCGTCCATAAATATTGTGAAGAGTATCAGATAGATTGCTGCGTTAAGCACAGTCAGTACCAGCGCATTTCCCATAACCCTCAATGCTCCGTCATGATCGTTATTTCCAAGCATAATCGACACACGGGCAGCCGCACCACCACCAACAAGAACACCGATAGCTGTGGTGATATTCATAACCGGGAACGTCACTGTCAGTCCGGCAATCGCATCGGGACCAACTACATGCCCGATAAACATACGGTCAACAATGTTATAGAGGGCCATAACAACCATACCGACCACCGACGGCAAGCTGTATTGCCACAACAAACGTCCGACAGGGCGTTCGATAAATTCATTTAGACGTTGAGAATTTTGAACCATTACAGAAATGATGATTGGATAATGAAAAGAAGAGGTTGAGCCTCAACGGACCAACCTCCCCATATTTTAACTAACCTTTAAAATTATGAAAAACTATGTATAATGCGAATTATTACTTTGCAGCTTCGGCTTTTGCGCGAGCAAGGAGTTTGTCAACATCAATGCCGTAAGCATCGCCATATTGAGGATAATTTTTTACGATATCTTCATAAACCTCTGCCTCAGCTTTATAATTTTTCTGTTCACGATAAACGCGGGCAAGTTTCATCATAAAGAAGGGAGTGTAGAGTGTGTTATCATCTGATTTTGAAATTGCGTTCTTGTAAGCTTTCACGGCTGCATCGAGATTGTCGAGGTTAACATAACAGTCACCTTCGAGCGATTGAGCTGCTGCAGAAATAACTGATTCGCTTGAGCTGAATTTGCGGGCATAGTCGAGAGCTTTCTGATATTCTCCTTTTTCATAGAGGAGGCAAGCGCTCTGGAGAGCTGCTCGATTGGCAGCATCGCCACCCATCTTGTCAGCTACATTGAGATACTGAGCAAGAGCAACTGAGTCGTTACCGACAACAAGCTGAAGATCGGCTTTACCGATTTCTTCATTGCCTTTTGCTTTAGAAGGCTCGTGAATCAAATAGACGTAAGCGAGGATAAGAGCCACCACGATAGCTACACCCAAAGTGCACCACATGATAACCTTCTGATTTTTCTGTACTTTTTCAGTAACATTTACAAGGTTATCGTTGAGTTCATCGATACCTGTAGCCTTTTCTTCGGGATGTTTGTTATTTGCCATTTTTGCTATGAAGTTTTATAATTTTGCTAATACTAAATGTCTAATGACTTGCAAAATTACGCTTTTATTTTCAAATAACAAAAAATAGCTGTCAAAAACCGCAATTTAGCCCCTATCCGGCCTATTAGTTTTGGTTGAGCGGGGTCATGTGATAGCCGAGAGCGTTCAATTCCATCTCCATTCCGGCGAGATAGAGCTGGTGAAGGGCGGCAATATAGCATCCGAGTGCGGCTTCAGTTCCGGGCTCAACATGTTCGTGATTCAAGAGGCTGAATACCCGTGAGGCACATTCGGCAACCAATTCGGTTATTTTTTCGGCAGCCTCATCGCGATAACCAAGCAAATCCTGAACGACATATTCGTCCATGTTGTCATAACCCTTTTTGTCGCGAAGGGCTTGGTAATAGTCGTTGCGTTTTGAGTTGCCTTCCCAATCGGTGTCCCAATAAAATGCCATTGCCATGCCGACAAGCATCATCCAGCCGAGCGATACAACAGGATAGTCTTTAAATTCGCGGGCACCATCGGGAATATATGAACGGCAAATCTCACCCCATTTTTCTTCAACGTCAATACATTCGGGAACATGGGCATCAAGTGCCTCTTTCTTCTGTAAAAACGAAGTTAAATCGCCTTTTATTTTTTCTTCAAATTTATCTACGAGCTGTTTTGTTTCGTTGTTTTCCATCTTGAGTTATCAGTTTTTTAAATTTATAAATCTGTTCTACTCATAAAACAACCGAGATAGCTTAAAGTTTGTCGTCGGGCAACAATCCCTTGATATTATAGATTTTTTCGACAAATTCGCGGAACGCACCCTGACCTCCGGGGGTTACTGTAATATAGTCAACCGACTCTTTTACCACGGCTATTGCATTTACCGGCGCACCACTGAATCCAACCTTTTGGAGAAGTTCCAAGTCGCCGAGGTCGTCGCCGATATAGGCTACATCGTCAAGGGTGATATTGAGCTTTTCGCAAAGTTCGGTTGCCACCTTTAGCTTGTCGCTTATACCTTGAAAAAGGTAATCGACTTTAAGTTTGGTGGCGCGACGCTCAACGATAGCTGTGTTTTCGCCGGTGATGATTCCGACAGGAATATTATTGTTGTGGGCAATCACAACGCCCATTGCATCGTAGGTGTGAAATTTTTTCCACTCGTTGCCTGTTTGGTCATAATACATTCCGCCGTCGGTCCATACGCCGTCAATGTCGGTTAATATCAGTTTGGGCTGAAAACTCATGTCGGGAATCAGTTAAAAAATTCTTTGTATATGATTTCATTTGCCGGAATATCTTTCTTGGCAGTTTTGCCAATGACAAGATTACGGTCAGCCCACTTGAATCCGTCGCCGGGGCTGAGCATGTGAATGTCATCTTCAGTGATGACCTCACCGGCTTTTATCTGACGTTTTGAGGCTATCGAACGCTCAAGTTTTTGTTTTGACGAAGCCACACTTTCATCGATATAGAGTTCTTCCCGACCCATCCAACGTTCGGCAACACGAATGTCGCGAAGCATACGGTTAACGCCGTCGGGACCAAGCGACCCGGCTTGGTCGGTACCTTTCATGCGGCGGTCGATTGTGATATGTTTCTCAATTATTTCGGCACCCATACCGACAGCCACAACCGGAGCCGATATGCCGATTGTGTGGTCAGAAAATCCGATTTTATATTGCGGATAATTATTCTTTAAATAAGTGATTGTCTTGAGGTTAAGATTGTCGGGGTGAGTGGGATATTGAGAAACGCAGTGCAAAATCGAGATGTCGTTGTGATATCTGGTGATTATTTCCAACGCATCGTCAAGCTCTTTTTTGCCCGACATACCGGTTGACAGGATAATAGGTAATTTTGTTTCTGCCAACGCGGTCAGTAGCGGAAGGTTAGTCAGGTCACGGCTCGCAACTTTCAGCTTGTCGGGAGTGAAGAGCTTGAGCATTGACAAGCAGCCGACAGCACAAAGGGTTTCGACAAAATCGAGTCCGCGCGATTTGGCGTGTTTGTAAACCTCAAAATGTTCTTCATCAGAAAGTTCGAGAGCCGCACGGTGTTCACCGTATGTACGACCAAACGAGTTGGGGTTGTCATAGATTCGGTTCATCTGCGAGACAGTCAGCTCCTCGTTTAAGTCGCGTTTTGTCATCTTGACCGCATCCATTGCCGGGAGATCAATGCCAAATGTTTCTTCTCTGACAGGACGCGACACGAGATCGACAATCAGCTTGGCAATGTCAACTGAGCCGTTGTGGTTTTGTCCTATTTCACCGATGATATATGTATGATTCATTTTTTGTTAGCGTTAATCGTTCGTTTCATGATGTCGTAATACTCTGGATGCTCGCTATTGAGGTATTTTATCAATTCGCCGGGCGAATGTGATGAGCCTCTTGCGTCGAGATCGGCATATATTTTTTGCTGGACATCAAAGTCATCTTTAGTGTCAAGAGTCAATCTCAAGTCGGGGTGATTTTCGAGGTCGGGAATGAGATTGTCAATCGGAATCAGCTTAACCGAAAACTTGTCGGGAGTATTGTAAATAAAGTTGGTGACATGCTCGTGATATAGAGGTTCATCGGTCATCGAAGCCACACGTTTAAGTGCATCAAGAGTAACACCCTCGGCAAAAAAACCGAAGTGGGTCAGAATCGACGGCTTACTCTCGCGAGTCTTGAACGAAACATAGTCATCGTCAGAGTCACGCAACGTATTAGCCAAGAACTTCAATGAGTTGAGGTCGATGAACACGTTGTCGGCACACACGCGGATGATTTTGTCAGCACCAACGCTCTCGGCAGCCGAAATAAAACGTTGCAAAACATCATTCTCGCTGCCGCGGAAACAGGTGATACCCATTTCGTTACAAATATTCTCAATCATTTTGTCGCGCGGATTGGTCGATGTAGCCACAACAATTTGTGACACATCATTTTTAAGCGTTGACAAACGCTCAAGAAGAATTTGTAAAACCGGTTTACCCTCAAAAAAGGGTGTCGTCATTTTGTCGGGCAAACGTGTCGAGCCGGTTCGAGCCTGAATGATTACAGTGGGTTCCATTTTGTCGGGAATACTTTATTATATATGCAAAAGTAACATATTAAACTGAATCGTGCAAATTTCATAATCGACGACACAACAAAAAAGCGACGCGGGTTAAATCGCGTCGCCTTTAAAAATCTTTTTCTCTTAGCTATTAGAACATCTTGAGTGCTACATCAGTGAGCCAGATCCAAAGAGGACAGCATCCCACGAAGAGGATAACGCTCAATGTCAATGAAGAGGTACCGGTTGCAACATAAGTGTTGTTTTCGTCGGCAATGATGATACCTGAGAATGCCGGTGGAAGGGCTGCTGCCACAACAAGCATTTTAAGGTTTGCAGGATCCATATGGAAGAGCAATCCAAGGATAAGTACCACTGCAGGCATTACAAACATTTTCATGATTGAACCGAGAATAACCTGCCAGTTCATTGAGAATTTGATGGCTGAAAGGGTGATACCGGCTGAGAATACTGCCAATGATGCGTTAGCTTTGGCAATAAGGTCGAATGAAGGGCTGAGTTCTTTTGGCCAGGGAATGCCGGCGAGAACCCAAACTACTGCCAGAATAGGCGCCCATGCAACAGGCTGGGCAAGTGCGTGAAGCACAGGTTTCCAAGCCGATTCTTTCTTACCGTTGTTAGCTGCAGCTCCCTGTTTGTCGAGAGAAGCGTTCATCAATGACAAACCAACAGGAATACCGATGGCGTTAACCACAATACCCACGATTGCTACAACCAATGCCACTGAAGGCAAACCTACGGTTGAATCGAAGATAGGTTCGAGGACCGCAAATCCAAGGAATCCGATTGTCGGTGAACCGCTGATCAATGCACTGACTGCGGCATCGGCTCCGGTGTTCTTTTTAAAGCAGTATTTGAAGATGAAGTACACGAGCATAAAACAGCCCATGATACCGATGATTGACACGAGGGTCAGGTTGATGTACTTGGCGAGGTCGGCACGCGACGATTGAACGATTGACACAAACAATGCTGCCGGGAGGGCGAAGTCAAGCACTACTTTGTTGAATTTTTTTGCATCATCTCCGCTGAAGGCACCCTTCTTTCCGGCTATAAAACCGGCAAGCATGACTACCACAATAGGCACGATGGCATATAATATGATATGTAACATAATTACTTGTTTTTAAAGGGTGAAACTATTAAACGGTATATTCAATAAGCGGAGCCGGGTTAAGATAACCGATGTGACCGCTTTCCTTACCTGAATCAGCGGCAAGCTGAACGTTGATGATCGCAGGTTTTTTAGATGCGATTGAATCGGTAAGCGCTTTTGTAAGTTCGGCAGGAGTTGTTACATAGTAGTTAGCAGCTCCGAATGCTTCACCGATCTTGTCGTAACGAGCATTGATATCAAGTGTGGTAGGAGCAGGTTCGTTTTTGCCTGAGGGGTCAACACCGATACCGTTGTAGATACCACCGTTGTTGAAGATTACAACTGTACAAGGCAACTGATAACGGCAGATTGTTGCGAAGTCCATTCCCGAAAATCCGAATGCCGAGTCTCCTTCGACAGCGACTACGCTCTTACCGGTTGCAACGGCTGCACCGATTGTTGAGCCCATACCCATACCCATGATTGACCATGATGCACAGTCAATACGGTGACGGGGTAATGCCATATCAACTGAGTCACGAGTATCGTCAAGAGTGTTGGCACCTTCGTTGATGAGGATAACATCGGGGTTAGATTCCAAAACAGGTTTGATAGCCGCGATAGCCGACCAGTGATTCATAGGTGAAGCCGAGAGAGCATCGGTCAAACGAGCCTGGAATTTTGTGTTTTTTGCCTTGCTTTCAGCCTGGAGTGAGGGAACCCAGTTGGGATCGGCAGCCATTTTCTGACCTTTAAGTTCGGCGAGGATTGCGTTGAGTGACAACGCCATATCACCGACAACCGGAGCAGCGATAGGAACGTTGCGGTCGATTTCGGTAGGCTGAACGTCGAGTTGGATGAATTTGACGTTAGGATTCCACTTACCGCGACCAAACTGAAGCATCCAGTTGATACGGGCACCGACTACCATAACGACATCAGCCTGTTCCATGATTGTGCTACGGCAAGACAATGCGCTGAGGGGACCATTGTCGGGCATAACACCTTTGGCCATTGACATTGCCAAATAAGGGATATTGTATGTTTCAACAAGCTCTTTGATCTGGTTTTCAACCTGAGCATAGGCTGCACCTTTACCAAGAAGGATTGCCGGACGTTTAGCGCTCAAAAGTGTCTGAGCGGCACGTTTGACAGCCTCGTTGTTAGGAGCAACAGGAGAATAGAGGTCGGTCGGAGTATAGTAAAGTTTTTCAGCTTCGTCACGATCCATAATCTCAGCCAATGCGGGAGTTGCCATGTCGATGTAAACACCACCGGGACGACCGCTGACTGCAGCACGATAGGCACGAGCTACTGCTTGAGGAATATCTTTGGCGTGGCTGCATCGGAAAGCAGCTTTAACATATGGACGAGCTGCGTTGAGCTGGTCGAGCTGTTCGTATGTACCCATATCCATATCGACCATCTGAGGGTCGCTCGCACCTGAAATCTGAATCATAGGATAGCAGTTGACAGTTGCATTGATAGTTGCGGTCAAACCGTTCAACATACCGAGTGAAGAAACGGTCAGCAAAACACCCGGCTGGCGGGTAAGATAACCGTGAGTGGCAGCTGCCATACCGGCTTGCTGTTCAAAACGGAAACCATAGTAGTTCATACCGATTTTCTGCATTGCGTATGCAACTTCGGTAACAGGAATTCCGACAAGACCGTAAACATCATTCAAACCTAAACGGTGGAGTGATTCGGCGAGGATATACATACCGGTCACCTGATTGGGAAATGAAGGTGCGGCATTATTTGTTGTAGCTTGATTATTATTTGTAGCCATAATGTATTAAAATTTAAAGTGTTTAAAAACCGATTCACCGGCAGACCGACAATCGCCTGCCGATGATATCGGATGTTAGGTGTTGAATGATTATTTTGCGGCTGTTGATGCTGCAGGTAACGGACTTGTTGTACCGTTAGCCTTGAATTGAGCCTGCTGTTCGGCAGTGTAACCGAGTGAAGTAAGAATTTCCTCGTTGTTACCGCCGAGTGAAGGAGCAGGACCGTAAGTAGGCTGATAGCTACTCATGGTAAACGGACATCCGACAGTAACAAATTCACCGATTTCACCACCCTGGTTAATCTTAACGAGAGTGTTACCATCATAAAGTGATTCATCAGTCATGATTTCCTTGGTTGAAAGAACAGGACCAACAGGAACGCCATATTTACCGAGGATATCAGTTACCTCATATTTGGTTTTATCGGCAGTCCATTGACCGATACGTGCATAAATTTCTTGTTTATGACGGTCACGGGCATCGGCTGTGTTAAAGTCGGGGTTGGTCAACCAGTCTTCAAAGCCCATGGCCTGACAAGCAAGCTCAAAGTCTTTGGCACCACGTTGAAGAATGATGTAAACATAGTTGTTGGCATCAAGTTCTGAATCCAGACCACCGGCAGGTTTACATTTATATGTCCAACCGAGAACGCCACCACCCTCGATGTTACCTGAACGAGGAACACAGTCACCAAATTTTCCGTTAGGATACTGAGGGAACTGGGTCAAATAACCGATCTTATCAAGAGTCAACTGGTCACGGGTCTTGATACGGCAAAGGTTCAAACAAGCATTGTGCATTGACTGATAAACATAACATCCTTCGCCGGTTTTGTTACGCTGCTGAAGAGCGGCAAGCAAACCGATCAACAGATGCATACCTGTATTTGAGTCACCGAGGGCGGCACCTGACTGAGTCGGGATGTTGTATTCGCCGTCATACCAACCGGTAGTAGTAGCAGCACCGGCAGTTACCTGAGCAACAGGTTCGTATGCTTTAAGATCTTTGTATTTAGAAGAAAGGGGGAACCCTTTGATTGTACCATAGATACATTTAGGGTTGAGTTGATGAACAACTTCCCAGCTAAAACCAAGCTTATCCATTGCACCGGGGTGGAGGTTTTCCACGAAGATGTCACATTCTTTAATAAGTTTAGTCAAAATTTCTTTACCATCAGGAGTCTTGGCATCGAGAGTCAATGACTTCTTATCGCTGTTGAGCTGGAGGTAATAGTAACTCGGTAAGTTGGGGTCGAACTGCAATTCTTTACGAGTAGCGTCGCCGACACCCGGACGTTCGATTTTGATTACATCTGCGCCGAGCCATGCCAGCATCTGTGTACATGAAGGACCTGATTGGACTTCTGTGAAGTCAACCACTTTAATACCCTGTAATGGAGCTTGATTCATAATTTTTGAATTTTAGTTATACATGAATTTTGTTTTTATCGTCTTTAAGACACTTTGTATTCATAAAACGATATCAAACACCAAATAGTTCGCAGTCGATGAAAAAAAGTCGATTGAAATTACATCAAATTACACCAATGGTATTTGCAATTCACCATATTGTAGGAATACCTAAATAGAGTCGATTTTCCGATAAATTGCTGATTTTTCACTTGCCGGTTGAGAGTAGATTGGCTCTTTTTCGAGTTATTTTCACAAACTTTTTGGGTTTTTACTTGACAAGGGGGTGGTTTATATGCTATCTTTGCAGATTGAAATTTTCGAAAATGAAAAAAAAGCATACTAAATTTAATTTTCTGAACGCGCGTATCTCGGCTACGGTTAGCGTGACGATGGTTTTACTTCTGCTCGGACTGGTCGCTCTGACCGCTTTGTCAGCCTCACACATCACTCGTCAAATCAAGGAAAATCTCGGTTTTGACATTATTTTTGCCGAAGATGTTCCTGTCTCAAAAATTGATAGTCTCGGTGCTAAACTGAAGACAATGAATTTTGTCAAGGAGGTAAACTTGTTTTCGGCTGATGACGCAATGAAGCAGTGGAAAGAGGAGACCGGTGAGGATGTTATGGATGTTCTCGGGGTCAATCCGTTTGCTTCTGAATATGAGGTTAAGGTGGTTGCCGAATATGCCTCAGCCGACTCGATTAAGGCGGTCGCCTCTCGTTTCAGAAAACTTGACATTGTAGAGGATGTTAACATACGCGCCGACATGGTTGACAGCGTCAACAAAACGATGAATACGCTCATTCTCGCGCTGTCGATTATCGCAGTGGTGCTTTTCTTGATCTCATTTGTACTCATTAATAATACGATTCGTTTATCGGTTTATGCCCGCCGTTTCACTATCCACACGATGAAGTTGGTTGGTGCGACTGCCGGATTTATCCGTAAGCCATTCGTGAGGTCAAACGTGGTCAGCGGTTTTATTGCCGGAATCATTGCCGACATTCTCCTGGCTGTACTCATGTTTTATGCCACAAGTTTTGACCCGATTCTCGAAAACGTCATACCCGATCAATGGCTCCTGATTGTTTATCTGTCCGTACCGGTTGCAGGTATCATTATCTGTGCCATCACTTCGATTTGGGCGACAAACCGCTATCTCAAATATGAGTATGACGACCTATTCAGTTAATCATTTAACATCTTGATATAATGGCAAAACCTACTAAAATTTCCGCAACTGACAACAGACTTAAAAAAGAAAAGTTCACCGACTTCCCGCTGATTCGTATCAATTTTATTTTGATGGCAATCGCTGCGGCAATGATTGTTTTCGGATTCCTTCTGATGCTTGGTGCACCCTCCACAGCCGAGGGCTTTAACCACGACATCTATTCAACACGTCGCATCGTCATCGGTCCGCTTTTCGCTTTCCTTGGATTCCTTTTTATGGCATTCGCCATCATTTATCGTAAAAAACAATCATAGTCTCGATCTAATTTTCATCAAATGAGTTGGTTAGATGCTCTTATTCTCGGCATTGTCCAGGGACTTGCCGAATATCTCCCTATCAGCAGCAGCGGTCATCTCGAAATCATACGTCAGCTTCTCGGTGTCGATCTCGAAGGCGCCAAATCTCTGCAGTTTGACGTCATGCTCCACGTTGCTACGGTTCTCAGTACAATAGTAATTTTGTGGCGTGAGTTCTATCCGCTTTGCGTTTCGTTTTTCACTGTCAAACGCGACTACAATTTCTATTATGTATGCAAGATTCTCGTGTCGTGCATCCCGGTAGCCATTGTCGGATTGTGTTTCAAAGACTATGTTGAATACTTCTTTGGCGGAAATTTGACAATTGTCGGAGTCTGCCTTCTTGTTACAGCGGCACTCCTTTCGTTCGCCTATTTCTTCCGCACCTCTCCGCTTAAAGCCGCATCCTACACTCCGCGCGACATCACATGGCTTGACGCGTTCATCATCGGGTGTGCTCAGGCTGTAGCTGTTCTCCCCGGATTGAGCCGCAGCGGTTCGACTATTGCCACCGGTATTCTTCTCGGCGACGACCGCGAGAAGGTTGCCCGTTTCTCATTCTTCATGGTAATTGTTCCGATACTTGGCGAAGCCCTTCTTGATCTCAAGAAAATTTTGTCACCGGCTGCCGATACCGTTGTATCGGGAATTCAAGCTGAAACCGGGATGCTTGCTTTGGCTGTTGGATTTTTAGCATCGTTCATTGTTGGCTGCCTTGCCTGCAAATGGATGCTTGAAATTGTCAAGAAAGGCAAAATGATTTGGTTTGCCCTTTACTGCCTTGTTGTCGGACTCATCTGTATCGTATGTCATTAAACCTCCCAATGGCTATAAACCGTCCCGACGGTCAACCGGTCGATTATGTCAGCGGTCAGATTATTGCTGTTGACAAACCTCTCGGCTGGACGTCGTTTGATGCGGTCAAGCGCATCCGTGGCTCGCTTTTGCGTCGAATCGGTAAAAAGAAATTCAAGGTTGGTCATGCCGGAACTCTCGACCCCCTTGCAACCGGTGTTATGATAATCTGCACCGGGCGCGCCACCAAACTTATCGATACGCTTCAGGCTGGCGTCAAAGAATATGTCGCTACCGTGGCTCTTGGCGCGACAACCCCCTCGTTTGACCTTGAAACCGAGATTGACAAAACATACCCAACCGACCACATCACCCTTGACCTTGTCACCGAGACCCTCAAAAAATTTGTCGGACCTATCAGCCAGATTCCGCCCGCCTTTTCCGCTTGCAAAGTAAACGGACAGCGTGCCTACAAAAAAGCCCGACGTGGCGAGGAGGTCGAACTGAAACCCAAACTGCTTGTCATCGACTCGATAGATTTGATCGAATTCTCGCCGACCTCGATAACCATCCGCGTTGTCTGTTCTAAAGGTACCTATATACGAGCTCTCGCACGTGACATCGGGCTCGCGCTCAATTCAGGAGCTCACTTGACCGCCCTTCGACGTACTCGGGTTGGCTCTATCTCGATTGACGACTGCCTGACAGTTGACGAGGCTTGCCAACGCATCAAAGAATTTCCTTTTGTATCGCCCGACGATACCCAATCAGATAATTAAAAGCATCTAAAAGATATATCACAACATGAAACTTTCACAGTTCAAATTCAATCTTCCCGAAAAACTTATTGCTCAATATCCCTCAGAGCGTCGTGACGAATGCCGCATGATGGTTGTCAACCGCAAAACCGGCGAAATCTCTCACCATATTTTCAAAGAGCTTGTCAACTATTTTGACGACGGTGACATGATGGTCTTTAACGATACGAGCGTCTTCCCTGCTCGCCTTGACGGTAATAAAGAAAAAACCGGAGCATGCATCGAGGTGTTCCTCCTTCGCGAACTCAATGCCGACAACAAGCTTTGGGACGTTCTCGTTGAGCCCGCACGCAAAATCAGAATCGGTAACAAACTCTATTTTGGCGAAGACGAGTCAATGGTTGCCGAGGTTATCGACAACACAACCTCGCGCGGTCGTACACTTCGCTTCCTTTACGATGCACCCCACGACGAATTCAAACAGCGTCTCTATGAAATGGGTATGACTCCGCTCCCTTATTATATCACCCGCCGTCCCGAACCCGAAGATGCCGAACGCTACCAAACAATTTTTGCCTCAAAAGAAGGTGCGGTCGTTGCTCCCGCCGCCGGTCTCCACTTTAGCCGTGAGCTTCTCAAACGTCTTGAAATCAAAGGCGTTCAAAAAGGGTTCTTGACCGAACACTGCGGACTCGGCAACTTCCGTGTCATCGACGTTGAAGACCTCACCAAACACCGCATGGACTCTGAACAGCTCGAAATTTCACAGGAACTTGTCGATGCTGTCAACGCCACAAAAGATGCCGAACATCGCGTTTGTGCTGTCGGTGCATCAGTTCTCCGAGGCATAGCCAGCGCAGTCTCAATGGGCGGTCACATGAAAACCTACTCAGGCTGGACCAACAAATTTATCTTCCCACCCTACGACTTCACCGTTGTTACCGACTTTATCACCAACTTCCACATGCCCGAATCAACAATGTTGATGATGACCTGTGCATTCGGTGGATATGACTTGATTATGAAAGCCTACGAAGTCGCTATCGAAGAAGGCTATCAATTCGGAGCCTACGGCGATGCAATGCTGATTATCTAATAGCATTATCATGATTATTAACGAAAGAGAAAATCGCCCCGACCGCATTCTAAACGTGGCGATGGCGATGCTTAATGCAGCCCGTACCGCACCCAAAGGGCGCGGACTCGACTTTGTCGAAGCCTGTGTTGTTACCGGCGAAGACATCAATCGCCTGTCCGACGAAATGTTGCGACTCTTTGAACAGACCGGCAAACCGGTTTTCAATCGTGACGGTCACAACATTCTTCAGGCTGAGGCTATCGTATTGATCGGCGTCAAGAAATCGCCGATCGGATTGAACTGTGGATTTTGCGGATTCCCGACCTGTGCCGACAAACCGAAATCAGCCCCGTGCGCATTCAATGCCGTTGACACCGGTATTGCTGTCGGTAGTGCCGTTTCAATAGCAGCCGACATGAGAGTCGATACCCGTGTAATGTACTCAATCGGTGTCGCTGCCATGAACCTCAAAATGCTTGGTGACAATGTCGATCTCGTTTTCGGCATCCCCTTGTCATGCTCAAGCAAAAACCCCTTCTTTGACCGTCAGCCCTGACAAACGTATGATTACTCGTATAATAGCAAGCATATTAGTCGCATTGATATTCGTGTGTTGTGGTCACAACGACCCCGATTCACGATTGAGCAACATATCGTTGTTATGCGAGCAGTCGCCTAAAGAGGCTTTAGACTCGCTGAATGCTATTTCCAAAGTCTCACTGTCAGAAAAGGATAGGCATTTTTATGATTTTTTGTCTATAAAGGTTAAGGATAAAGCATTTATTACGCATACATCTGACAGTCTCATTTTAAAAGTAATTGACTACGAGTCAAAACATCAGGACAATGGGCATTATCCCGAGGCTCTTTACTATGGCGGTCGCGTTTATAGCGACTTGGGCGACTATCCTACGTCGTTGAAATATTTTCAGGATGCGCTTTCTATTACTCCTGCTGAATCAAATATTAAATTACGCTCGGTAATTCTCAGCCAGACAGCAAGTTTATTGCACGATTTAAGATTATATGACGAGGCGATTTTATATATAAAGGAGGCACTTCATCTTGATTCTCTTCAGACTGATTATTATGGTCTTGCTTATGACCATCAACTTATAGGTTTGATATATCTTAATTCGTCAAAATCGAAGGAAGCCCGTCCGTATATTCTTAAGTCGTTGGAATTTGCGTCTAAATTGTCAAACGAAATAAAAAATGAGATTAGAGTAAATTTTGCCGGATGTGAATATAAGGAGAATAATTTAGATTCAGCTCGTTCTATTATTCGTGAAGTTATAGACTCTGTTACACCCAGATATAAAAATCTTACATTATCTATAGCCTCTGATATTTATTTAAAATCCAATATTCTTGATACTGCCTATCTTTATGCATTTGAATTAGCTCATCGCAAAGACTTTAATAATCGAAAAAATGGATATGAAAAGCTTCTTTCCGATAAATTAATTTCAAAATCTCATCCCGATTCAATACTATGCTATGTCAGAGACTATAATAAAATTCTTGAAGAGTATTATGACAAACATGAAGCGCAGCAGGCTTTAATGCAACAGTCTTTGTATAATTATCAGTTACACGAGCGGGAAAAGACCAAGGCGTTTGCTTCACGAAATATAATCATGATAGGGTTCTTTGTTTCCTTGACCCTTGTGCTAATTATTGCATTAATTTTCTTACTATACCGAAATCATACCAAACAAACCATAATAAGGTTGCATGAAACTATTGCCCGTTTAGATGCTATTCAACACAGAAAAGAAGATTCTCACTTGTCTAATGCCACTATAACTACTACATTAACACCTGACTTATTACGCAAACAGCTCAAAGAAAGAATTGCAAATCTCCAAGATATCCCCTTGCCGTTAAATCTAATTAATTCTAAAAGTTATGCAAGATTGATAAAATGTGCTGAAAATGGTGAGTTTATTCCTGATTCCAATAAATTATGGAGCGAACTATATAGCCTGATACTGCAAGATAGCCCTGCCTTTGAGACTAACTTGCGATTACTGATGGGTGGTAATATAAAACGTCACGAGCTGCAGACTATCATTCTTATCAGATGTGGAATTACGCCTTCGCAGATGGCTCCTATGCTCGGAAAAGCCAAAGGAAGCATTTCATCACGTCGAGAGTCTCTCAGCTTTAAAATTTTTGGTGAGAAAACTAATCAAAAAAATATAGACGTTGTAATTCGCTCATTATAAGCGAATTACCCCCCCCCCTGTGGGCGAGCGGAAAATGAGCGGAAATAAAATTCCGTCCATTTTCCGCTCACTATTGTTAAGCCCGTTTCGTCATAATTTTTGAACTTTGCGACATGAATAATCAATCATTACTAAAAATCAACAACTATGGATAAACTGGTAAAACGAATCATTCTCATATTTTCTATGATGTTTGTATTTTCATTTTATATGGATGCGCAAACGACTATTGATTTAGAATATGACGATTCTGATGAAGATTATTGGGATAATCCTGGCACAGGACGTCGATCAATTTGTCATAAAATTATTGGGCATATTGATTGGGAAACTCAGTCAATCATTTTACCTAATGAAATCTCGGAATCGGCAGTCTCTTTTGAGTTATGGGTTGACAACACCTGCTTGCTCCAAACTATTGATGAAAGCGAATTTGTCGTTACACTATCCGGTCTTATAGCACAATATGCTATCATAAGAATTTTTACTCCCAATCATATATTAACCGGAGTTTATACTCCACAAAACTAAACTAAAATGAAACAAAACGAACAAAACAATCAACACGAAGAGTTTGAACTCCTTCGTGCCGGGTTCAGCGACCAAGCAAATCTGCTTGCTCAAGATGAACTAAGCGATCTATTTGGTGGCTACCAATGTGGCATGATGTTCTGTATGCCAGACTATGATGCAGCAGATTGTCATGGTCTATATTGCCAATTAGATTTCTTTTTTAATTAATGAAATGAGACTGTGCTGTATATTGCACAGTCTCATTTAAAATTATGCTCTATTTCAATGGTTTTTTCAAGATTTAACAACGTTGTAGATGCTGGAGAAGATGTAATAGTTTATAATTCTATTACTGGTGCTGTTATAAAGATACCCAAAGCTCGATATGATCTTGCCAATCAGGATTTAATTAAAATGGGATTTGTAGTTAAACAGGACGATGACATTTATAGCTATTCATATTTTTATAATAATTCAATTTATAAGACTGAAGAGCTTAATATTGTAATTGCAACTTCATTGAACTGTAATTTATCGTGTGTTTATTGTTTTGAAAAAAATGCACGTTCCGACAAATCAATAACCCCTGAAGTAATAGAAAGTATATATACCTTTATAAATAAAAAGAAACATCTACCAATCCATATTACTTGGTTTGGTGGCGAACCGATGCTTCAGCATAAAGCTATCTCAAATCTAAGTGAGAAATTGTTGCAAGAAGATGGACTGAAATTTGATGCTACCATGATTACCAATGGCACAATTATGCCCGACGATTTTATAGATGCAATAGATCGATATCATATTAAGTCTCTTCAAATAACTCTTGATGGAACTGAAAAGGCTCATGACTCGAAGCGATTTTTTAAAACAGGGAAGGGCTCTTTTCAAACTATTATAAACAATATAAAACGTTTACTTGAGCGAACCAAGGCAACTATTATTATAAAAGTTAATGTAGATAGAAATAATATCATAGAGTTTGATAACCTAAGAAATTATATTAAAGATAATCTTCAAGTCGATTACCCTAAAGAGCGTGTACTGTTAACAACAAACTTCGTCCGAAATAAGACTGACTTCATTGGAGCTGAAAATTGTCTCTCATGTTCTGAATACTTTGATTTTCTAATTGCGCACGGAGCTCCTTATAGGATACCAACTCTTAAAGGTGTGTGTCCTTTACGTAAACAGGGCTATTATGTTATTGGTCCCGATGGGAGTATATGTAAATGTTTGGAACATTTGGGTAAAGATGATTATTCAATCGGAAATATCTCTAAATTTGAAACTTCACGAGCTAAACAAAGCCGGTTGGCATTTGCTAATAGCCCCTTAACAGATCCTGTATGTTCGCAATGTTCAATATTGCCTATTTGTGGGGGAGGGTGTCCAAATGAAAGAGAAAATTTACGTGGACCTTACCGTCCGTGTCCTGCCGAGAAATTTAGACTAAATGATATTATCAAAAACTTATATGAAAAAAAATAAAAAAATTTTTTATATAATCGTGTTTATCCTTCTAAATATTTCTTTAGACGGATATGCATATAGGGTACATATTTCATCAAAGGGAACTGTACCGACAAAAATAAGCTTATATGACGATTCTATATTCGTGACAAGTTTTTCGACACGAGATTCAATTTTACAACTTCCCGACATAGCCTTTAACAGATTAAAAATTGAGGCTAAGGGATTTATTCCTGTAGATACATTATGTGCTTCAAAAGATGACTTATTAAAAGTTGAAATGGACAGACTGCCACTTCAACTTAAAGAAGTTATCGTGACTCCTGATGCAACCTTGAAAGAAGATGGCGTTAATACCATAATATCAAATGTGGGTAATAGTTATATCGCTGAATTTGGTTCGTTGAATAATGGACTGGAGTGGGTGCCGGGGCTTATGAAACAAGAAACTGGCAATATTGTTATACCCGGTTATGGTGAACCTTTGATTTATGTTGATGGGCGCCGTATTTCTTCTCAGTCAGAGCTAAATGCCATACCAACAAAAGAAGTTGCTCAAATCCAAATTTTGCGAGAACCTGGTGCTTCTTATCCTCCAGGTACAAAGAGTGTGATTGTTATAAAATTACGCAAGCATTTATCTGACTATATATCGCTAAATCCCTCGGTACGTTATACACAACGAAGACTCCCGGGAGTAACTCCCGGTTTAAATTTTTTGTTTTCTACAAAAAAAATATCAGGTTCTCTTTCGGCAACTTATACTCATTCAGGGAGTAGGCCTCATGATGAACAAATTACACTTTTCAATAATGATGATTTGTTAGGATACACCCAACAAAAAAAGTCTGATAATTTATCAAACAATCTGAATTTGACTGGTGGATTAGCATATACAGTAAACTCGACGTCAAGAATCCAAGTTCAATATACAGGGAACTTGAGACATGTAAATCGTAATACAAATGATAGAATGGAATTATTGAATAATTTCATTGAATCAATTTTCGAGCGAAAGATATGTAATTCTAATAATTCACATAATTTATCTTTAGGATATTATATGGAGAATAAAACCACGTCATTGGCGGTCAGTGCCGCATATAATGCAATTAGAAGAAATAAAAATGAGAAATACAGTAGTGTTGAACAGATTTTAGATATAATTACTAATCCGGTTCGTTTTGAGTCATTTTTATCTTATTGTGAGTTTTCGCATAATACATCGTATGGGCGATTTTCAGGAGGATATAACATTTCTATTTCAAATAATAATGCAAACTATATCCAAAACAATATATCTTCTGTAACTCATAACAGATCATATAGCATAGCGCCCTATTTGGGGTATGAGAAGCGAATTGATAAATTGACACTTCAGGGATCTGTTTCATATGTGTTTGATAAGATGCATTATATTCTACCTGCGATTTTCTCGAAAACTTACAATGTTGTTACACCTTCTCTCCAAGTGAAATATAACATCAAAGGCAAATCGATTTCATTAAGGTATAAAATGGCACCTGAATTTCCTTCATATTATCAATTAAATCCCATTAAAGAACAAATAGACTCGCTGAATTACTATCAAGGTAATCCTGATTTGCAATATTGCAGATATCACAATGTCACTCTTAACGCCGGTTCTTTTAAAGGGATCACTACAGGTATTTCGTATTCATGGAGGAATAATTCTGTAACCGAGGTACTTTTGCTTGACCCGTCAAATAGTCTGTGTGGCGTTTATACCCCTCTGAATGTGGGTCGCTATAAAAAATTACAATATAATATTTCATATAATCTTTGGCGAAGGAATTTTAACCTCTTTGCAACGGGTTCATTAGAATATGCACATCTCTCATACCCTAAAGAAGTAAGTACTCCGTCTTCTAAAAATATTTCGGGGTTGATAATGGTTAATTGTAGATATACAATAGCGAAAAAATATAATATATTTACTAATAGTTGGTATCGCAGTCCTTATATTACTACTAATCAGAAAATAGGCTACACATTAGGAGTTAATATCGGTATCTCAACTTCCCTGTTAAAGAATTCCTTAAATATATCTCTAACAGCCTCAGATTTATTTAGTCGTGCTGTTAGTCCGTCAACTGTTACTTCTTTTTTTAGCACCTCCATTCGTAAATCAAAATTTGACTATGACGGAAGATCAATCTCTATTTCTTTATCGTATACATTTAATCGTATAAAGACAAAATACAAAGACGTTGATAATTACAATGACTTTAACAATAGAGCGGCTTCGCGTAATTAATATTTTCGAATTTATCTTTTTAACTTATTGTTAGAATATGTATTTGAGCACTGAAATATTATTAAATCTTTTTAACCGAACCTTTCCGGGCTTATATTACGGAAATACGTCTATCGGCTTATATTTAGGCTTGGTAGACCATAAGGCCGTAAGTCCTATTATCAAACAAGAGGTTGAGGGTTTAAAAGGTATTTCTAAAGAGCTGTCAATCAAAGACGGGGTTATAGGTGTAGTTCCGGTGATTGATATGCTTGCCAAAATACGTATGGGTCAGTCGTTGAACGCACTTTTTGAAGAAGTCGATTCTGTCGTTTTCAAAAAAGCCGGTTATTCACCTTGTGATTTAGACATTCAACAAGCTACAAGTTTATCGCTGTACTTAGCTTATCGGTTATCGAAAACTAATGTCTCACCACTCTATAAGAGTATATGGACTTCGGTCTTATGTTCAGTAACCGAAACAATCTTGATGTCTATTCCGACCATAAGATTAGAGGATTATAAATTTTCTTTAAATTATCCACCTGCATTTTACTTACTATGTTTTTTGTTATGCCTTAAATCGGGATTAGATAAAAATATCTTTTCAAAAAAATTTAATGCAGTTTTACCTTATGTGGTGGAATATTTTCCTCGATCTCAGGCAAATAAGCTGTATTATTATCTTGTTTTGAGCCGTGTTAGAGATGAGTTGCATCTTGAAAGTGCAGAATTGAATGATCATATCAATCTGTTAGGTTCTTGTATATCAGTAAATGACATACAAGAAGAATTGAAAAATAATGTATATGTTGGAGATGGAATGTGTGGCTTATATCTGCTTTGTAATTATTTAGACGCTGAGCCACAAATTTTATCCCAACTGTCAAATTTTGTATCGGAACGGCTGAAAACTTCTGCCGAGATTCAACGACTCCATGACAATCCTAAATATCTGGCAAATCATATTGGGTTTTGGGACGGTGTCGGTGGCATTCTTCTTACATCGTTGTTAATCAGGCTAAATAATATTAGAAATGGAATCATTAAATGAATTGACTATATTAATATTGTTTCGTGCTGATTCGGTAAGACGTATTTATAATTTGTTGGCTGTTGTTGATTATTTGTCGCAATTCCCCAATTTGAAAATATATGTCAGGGAAGCAGATACAGTCAATCATCATTTATTGGATAAGCTACTGCCAAAATATGTCGATTATGAATTTATTGTTGACCGAGATACTATTCTTCACAAAACAAGCCATTTCAACGATATGTTAAGGAATGTAACAACTCCATTTATCGGAATATGGGATACTGATGTAATACCTTATAAATCTTCATTTAATGAGTGTTTTGACGCTCTTGTAGATGATAGAGCAAGTATCGCTTTGCCATATAACGGATTGTGCTTTGATACTTCTGAAATAATTGCCGACTTATATTTACAGAACTATAATTTTTCTATACTTGACCAAAATAAGCAGATGATGAGACCTCTCCAAAATCATAGACTTACAGGTGGAGCTGTTTTGATGAACCGTAAGGATTTTATATCATTAGGGGCAGAGAATGAAAATTATTATGGGTGGGGCGATGATGACTTTGACAGATATATCCGTTTTATGAATTCAGGAAAGAAAATATTCAGGAGCGACACTCCGCTATTCCATTTAAGCCATCCGAGAGGGGTAAACAGTGGCTTTTCATCTAAGGTTTATGAACATAATTCTAAAACAGAATTGTCTAAAACTATTAATAACAGATGATTCCATTCTTGTTACGCTTAGCTTTTATGATTATATCGCCTTTATTGAGAAAAATGGGATATAAACTTCATATCGGTTCGATATCGTGGAATAGATTTAAGAATCTGACTTTAAAATATAAAACTGTCATTATTAAGATAGATTGCATAAGGTTTAAACGATTTGCATTTGGTCTCAGTAAAGATAAGATTAAGATTGAATGTGGGTTAAATGGGGTTGAGGTATATCGTAAAGAACGATTAAGAGCTTCTATTGAAAGAATGGAAGCAGATATTAAATTCTCGTCATTACAATATTATTCTGTTGAGGTTAAATTTCCTAATATAAAGGTTTTAAACCTGAATATTGATAAGGATGAGTTATATATTAAATCTGTTTTGTCTAAACAAGATTTATATAACATTTTGCCCAATAATAATCTCTTTCATCAATATGTGAACTCGCTATTGGCTGAGCAAATAACAATTCTTGCCTATTATAATAACCATGAAGTAAAACCAATGCCGCTTGTTAATTACCAAATATCGGGACTTGAACAATATGATAATTGGCAACCGGATTCTATCTCACTAAAAACACTAATTTTGTCAAAGTTGAAATCAAAAGGACATTTGGCCTCGGAATATGTAACTTATGATAATATCCCTTATCTTGTCAAGGCTACTTTAATTGCTTGTGAAGATCCTGCTTTTATGTATCATACAGGTGTGTGCCCCTATGCTTTTGGCTTGATTTTTAAGACGTTGTTTGATGGTCGTTTGCCAAATGGGGGTGGAAGTACATTAACTCAACAATTGATTAAAAATGCGTTTTTTACCGAGGATATTTCTATTGATAGAAAAGTCAAAGATGCACTAACCTCACTCATTGCAGAACGGATTTTTCATTTATCAAAGCATGATATTTTAGAGATATATCTCAACATGGCTGAGTTTGGTATTGGGATTTGTGGCATAACACCAGCCTCTAAATATTATTTTAATAAGGATATTAGTAATCTTTCGCCTACAGAGGTTCTTGTATTAATGTACATATTACCTCGCCCCAAATTTTTTGAAGAAGCTCTGATTAATGATTCAATTCAATTAAGACAGAATCTAAGACGATATATTTTAAATAATATAAGTCGTTTAAAACAAATGAATATAATTGATAACTATCCACCATTACCACTCGCCGACGTGTCATTCCCCGGTGTTAATGTGTCCCTTTGTCTTGATATAACGGATTGGTATAACAAAGATAATTTATGAGACTTAAATATCATCCTCAGAGAGATATGATGGATTGCGGGGCTGCGTGTCTGCAATCCATTTGTAAGTATTATGGTAAGGAAGTGGATTTGCAATATATTCGCGAGCTTTGCCATATTACTCGTAACGGTGTGTCAATGCTTGGAATAGCTGATGCGGCTGAGTCATTGGGATTTAAGACTATTGGGATTAAGTTGAATCTGGAACAACTCGCTAATGATGTCCATCTACCGTGTATAATACATTGGTCTCAGCAACATTTTGTAGTGGTAATTTCGGTTACAAAGCGTTATGTGACTATAATGGATCCCGCTGCCGGGATTTTAAAATATAAGACCGCCGAATTTCAAAAATCATGGTTACATCTAAGAGAAAAGGATTCTGATGAGAATCTTGGTGCAGCTTTACTATTATCTCCAACTCCGGCTTTCTATGATAAAGAATTTAAGGCTACTACGAATCTCAAATTTTCTCAATTTGTAAAATTGATGGTGCCCTATAAATCAGTGACGTGGAAAATTATTCTGTGTATGCTTTTTGGGTGTGTTTTTTCACTTATTTTCCCTTATCTAACACAGCAAATAGTTGATGTCGGCATATCAAATTCAGACCTTAGTTTCATATCTCTGATTCTATTAGCTGAATTAGCGTTACTTGTGGGGCAGATTATCAATAATATTATAAGAAGCAGACTGATGTTGATAATTACATCAGGCATAAGTATCGGATTGATCTCAAACTTTCTGGGGAAGTTGATGAGGCTGCCTATTACATTTTTTGATACTAAGCATATAGGTGACATTTTGCAACGTATAAAAGACTTCAATCGTATAGAATCGTTTTTGACAGGCACACTTCTTAGTTTGGTTCTTGCAACGATTGTGTTTTTAGTATATGGTGTGATGATATTGTCTTATTCCCTTAAAATATTGTCGATATTTGTTGTTGGCAGTGTCGTATATGTTTGTTGGGTGTCAATGTTCTTGAAAAAAAGGCGTAAACTCAACTATATGCAGTTTCAATATCTTTCATCTAATCAATCAACAATGATTCAATTGGTTAATGGTATGCAGGATATTAAATTAAACTCATGCGAGCGAACCAAGCGATGGGAATGGGAACGTCTTCAAAATCAAATAGTCCGTCTAAGACGTTATAGCCTGAATTTATCCAATATCCAAACTGCCGGCTCGTCGATGATCGACCAGGCAAAAAATCTGATTATTGTATTCTTTGCGGCAGAGGGGGTAATCTCGGGTCGCATATCGATTGGTGAACTTGTTGCAATTCAATATATCATAGGTCAGTTAAACGCACCTTTGCATCAGTTTGTATCTTCGATGCAAGAATTTCAAGATGCTAAAATCAGTATGGAGCGAATGCAAGAGGTTGAAACTGTTCCCGAAGAAGAAAAGCAATTTGACCACGTTGACAATCCTCAACTTGACGACTGTGATATATATTTTAATAACGTAACCTTTCATTATGATGGACCAAGGTCACCAAAAGTTCTTGATGACATAAACTTTAAGATTGAAAATAAAAAGGTAACGGCAATTGTGGGGATGAGTGGCTGTGGTAAAACAACTCTCTTGAAAATTCTGTTGTCGTTCTTCCCAACTAACGGTGGTAGCATTGTTGTTGGTGATATACCACTAAATAACATTAGTCCGAAAGAGTGGAGAAGTAAGTGTGGCGTCGTAATGCAGGACGGATTTATATTTTCTGATACAATTGAACGTAACATAGCCCTTTCTGATGGAGAAATTGACCGGGAAAGGGTGATTTCGGCTGCTAAATCGGCAAATATTCATGATTATATCTTGTCGTTACCTATGAAATATAATACACGGATTGGTGCTGAAGGTCAAGGATTGAGCTCGGGTCAGAAACAGAGACTCTTAATCGCACGTGCCATTTACAAGAATCCGGCATTTATCATATTTGACGAAGCGACAAATGCTCTTGATGCTAAAAACGAGCGTGCTATCGTTGAAAATCTTAATGAGTTCTACAAAGGTCGTACGGTTATAATTGTTGCTCATCGCTTGTCAACAGTTAAAAATGCTGACCAAATTGTTGTACTTGACAAAGGTCGGGTTATCGAGATCGGAACCCATACATCGTTAATAGTCAAGAAAGGAGCATATTATAATCTCGTAAAAAATCAGCTTGAATTGGGGGCTTAAACACGACTAACCCTGACCGTCTTGACTTTGTGTAGAACGTTTATCGGAGCTCGTTGCAAATTGTGCGGCGAGCTTCGAACCGTTATTGTGGCGGTTTTTGATTACGTTGGTGAGATAGACGGTGAAGAGCGGGAACATGATCATGCCCATGAACGAGAGAACGACACTCAAAATTTTGCCGGCGACGGTCACGGGGTAGATGTCACAGCCGAGTGATGTTACCTCCATCCCACACCACCAGAGTGCGGTTCCATAACTTGTCACATCGGGATTGACGAGGTGTTCGCGGTCAAAGAAAATCAGGCTTGCAAAGTAGGTGATGAGCAGCATGATTGAGATATACGATGTGAATAGACTCGTGATTTTGTTACTCGAAATATAGCCCAGCACGATTGAGAGGGCAAGCGCACCGCGAGCCATCGGGATGAAGCGTACGAAATACAGTGCATCGCTGCTGAGCTGAATCTGATAGTGATGTATCAGGTTGAGGTAGGGGATTGACAATATCAGGAACACGAGGCGCCGTTTGGTGTAGCTCCACTTGTTGTCGGCAATGAAGAGCTCTACAAAAAAATCAAGAATGAAAACCACACAAACAAACAGCTGAAAGTTCATGTAGTTATCATTCTCTAAGAACATTACGTTGTGAAACGTATCGTATGACATATACACAATCAGGAGCACCGACAATATCAAAACTGTCACGTGGCAACTGTTGAGAATCTTCTGTTTAAACTCCGGTGAAAATTTTTGCATAGCGATGAGTTGTTTGTAGCACTTTTATTATTAAACAACTCATGACGGCAATATGTTTCAGATTTCACGAGGTAATTCTGTCGCTTTTTTGTCGCGACGTGCTATAAAATCGGCAAATGTGGCAAACAGATCGTTCAAGGCGATGGTTGCATTGTCGATTTGGGTGGCAAGACTGTCGGCACCGGTGCTGTTGACTCCGTTTCCACCCGAAATCACCGAACCGACACCCGAGATGTCGCGGATCAACTTCATTTGAGTATCGAGAAGAGTTGTGACACCGGCATCGAGACCCGATGATGTTATCTGCTTTGGTGTATCGCCTCCGGCAACCGGTTCATAGGGAATCAGACTGCCGCACACAGCCCACCGCCGTGCAATATCTTTCCACGTAATGAAGTCGGGTTTGGCGCGGGTCGGATACATCAGCACGCCCTTGGCGGCGGTCGATAGTATATGGTCGGAAACGGCGAGCAATCTATTGATTTGTCGCTGCTGGTCAACGATATCCTCGACAAACGAGTGCACCTCGCCATCGATGAGCGGATAAAACTTGACAACGAACGGGTGGTCGCCCGATGAAAGTTGTGAAACGACATGTGAAATCATCGTGCCGTCCGGGGCAAAAAATCTGCCGTGCCAACGGTTCACACGGGTATGGCTGACCCGCAGAGACGGCAATCCGGCGTCACGCCGATTCTGCTCGTCAGCCCGGAGCTTGTCGGCAGCCTCTTTAGTCATAGTCACTTCGCTATATTTTGCCGTTTCGGGGTCGAGAATTCGCACAATACGGCTGCTTTCGAGTGTCCATACTTCGATAACGCGACATCGTCCGGTCGGCGATCTAAAAAATCGAGAGTCGCCCGAGTCGGCACTGTAAGCGTGACGTATCAGTGCGATTTTCTTCGGGTCGTTGTTGCCAAACCGGCTCTCGACATCGGGCAGCGAAAGGTCGTGGAGCATCCCGATAAGCTCTGTGTCCCATCCGCGCGGGTCGTTAACGGTGTTGATAAAGAAATCGGCAGGCGAAACGTTGTCAACATAATTGCGCACTATTCCGTCGCGTCGTCGTTCGGCAGCCACTCGTTGTATAATGCAACCCGACATGAGAAACTCTTCCATCGCCCGGCTGTCGAGTTCATCAAGGCTGTTGAACGAGTATAACCGTGCCATGTTGCTGTCGGCGACATCTTCCTGTGACCTCATATATCTGAATCGCCCGATAATAGTCTTAACCATCTGACGTATAAGATTATTGGTCAACGGGTCGCGACCGGTTGCCTGACGCGCCATATCGCCCTCGGTCATCGTTTCGCCTGTGAGCGGGTCAACGACACGGTCGTTCCATTGGCGTCCGTAGGCATAGTTTTTCATTCGCTCGCGGTTGGCACGAAGACCCGACATGCACCGGTAGGCATTGACAGCGGCGGCGAAAACGGCAGCCTCTTTGCTGTTTTGGTTTATCATATTTCAAGATTGAGATTAAAGATAAAGGTTGGGCTTGGGAATTAAAGCCAATCCTTTTTGAGTGATTGAATAGAAGCCCTCTGGCGGAGCGGTCACTGCCATAACACGGTTGAGTGAAACCTGATTGTCGGTGTCTAAAAACACTTTTAGAAAACCGTCTTTGGTGAACGCTATTGGCTTTCGTGACGGAATCGGGGCAAACTCATCGGTCAGCAATTCGGTAAGCCGCGATGACGGATCTATGACCTCGGCATTGAGAGTTGAATCCAGTTCGACCTCGACTACTGCTATGACGTCATCGGGCAGTCGTGCAACCCATTCGCCGTTCATTAGTCCCGGTGTCAATGATAGTTTTGAAGTGATGTCAGATGCCGGAACAAGCGACTTGTCACCACGAGATAGAAGTTCGGCATACCAATCGTTCATCTGTGCCAGATCAATCAAATCAGAGTCCCTGCGATCAAAGCGGTCGTCGGTAGTTCCGGTGATTGAAGAGGCGTCGAGACAGTGGCGCAATCGCCACTGCTCAAGCATCTCTTTTTGTGAAAAAAGCATAGTGTGAGGTTTGATTAATCGATAGCTTCAACACGCATGTGGGCATCGGGATAACGAAGTACAAGACAGCTTGCTTCGGTGAGCACGATTGCATCGGTGTTGCGCTGACCCGAATTACGCAGGTTCAAGGTCTCGGCTTGGAACGGAATGTGGGTATATTTGGTGATATACTCCGGGTCGAGGATGAAAGCGTCATCGCTGTGTCCGCAAAGGTCAAACACTTCTGAAAGAACGACATAGAGCGTTCCGAACTTGGTGCGTAACTCGGTGAAGTCGATACCCCATTTTGTAATCATGCGGTCAGGCGACATGAAGTAGTTGTCTTCGCTGACAGTGTGGAGCTTTTGGATAAAGCCCGAACCACCAATCAAAATTTTGCGTGACGAGCCGGCGTTGAGCGTAAACGCATCTTTCATCATCGAAACGATGTCGGTTGCGGTGAATTTGTCGCCACGGCGATATGTCCAACGACGTGAAACCTGATTCCAGATACCGCCGGTCAACAGAACTTCCTCGTGCTTGACGGGATCGTCAAAACGGAGTTTGGTGCCGAAGATGAAACTTTTTTCCATGCCGAGTCTCATATCGATGACTGCCGATTCCTCCTGGTCGCTGAAAGTCCATCCGGTTTCTTTGTTGGCGAGTTTTACAAAGGTCGATTGTTCAACCTGTGCTTTGAAAATTTGACAGAAGTTGGTCGATTTTACGGGAATTGCTTGATATTGCGGAGTTTGAACATCGAGCTCGGTTGCCGCACGACCCATTCTGACTACTTCCACGCCGTTGCCTATATTGATATCGTCAGAGCCTTCGGGCTGGTTGACGGCGATGACCTCGGCTTTGTCGGTGGTTGTTGAAACGACATAGAGCATCGCCATGACTTTGTTGCCGTTCTTGTCGTTGAATGTGATTGAGGGGATGAGCAAGGTTTCGCTCACTTGGCATGGTATAGGAC